>JACOVA010000080.1 GCA_016177575.1 Betaproteobacteria bacterium | reverse complement strand
GCGTAGTGCCGTGGATCAGGACACCGACGTCGCGCGGCGAGAGCTGCGCCGCCGCCAGCACTTCGTCCATGCCCTGCAGCATGCCCTGCTCGGGCGCGCGCGGGGTGCTCAGCACCTTGGCCGAGTGGCGGCGGCCGCCGTGCTCCAGCACCACGTCGGTGAACGTGCCGCCGATGTCGGCGGCGAGGCGCGCCTTCGCCATCGGACCGGATGCCGGTGCGGAAGAAAAATCCCCCGGCGCACGCGTGACGCGCCGGGGGAGGGGGACGGGGGACGCCGCTTTGCCGCTAGGAGGAGGGTTCGCGCGCATCCCCCTCCGGCGCTTTTGCGCCGGAGCCGCTATCTGCGGTGCCACCAATATTTCGCGAATGGACGGTTTGGTCCAGGAACTATTCAACGGACCGGCCGCGAGCCGAGCGCTTCCGGCCTAGTCGCGATACTCCGGCTCGCGCCGGTCGAGCAGGCGCTTCAGGGCCTCGAAGTGGTGCTCCCAGTGGGGCTTGCCGCCGTACATCGGGCCGCCGATGGTGCGCATGGTCTGCTCGACGATCGGCTGCGGCAGGGCTTTCAGCTTCTGCCCGGTCCACATCGCGTAGAGCTGCACCTGCGCCACGCGCTCGAGATAGTAGAGCCGGTCATAGGCTTCGGCGACCGACTCGCCGACGGTGAGCACGCCGTGGTTCGCCATGATCATCACCGTCCTGTCGCCGAGGATGCGCGCGAGGCGCTCGCCCTCCGCAACGTCGAAGGCGGGGCCGGTGTAGTGCTCGTCGTACACCATGTCCTTCATGAGCCCGCACTCGGTCTGCCCGATCGGCTTGATCTTCGGGTCCTCGAGGCGCGCCAGGGCGGATGCGAACGGCATGTGGGTGTGCATGACGCAGACCGCCTTGGGGATCAGGCGGTGGATCGGCGCGTGGATGCAGTAGCCCGAGAGCTCGGCCTCGCCTTCGCCCTCGAGCACCTTGCCCTCGTAGCTGACCTCGAGCAGGCAGCTCGCGGTGATCTCCGACCAGTGCAGGCCGAACGGGATCTGCAGGTAGCGGTCGCTCCTGCCCGGCACCGAGCAGGTGAGGTGGTTGAAGATCCCCTCGCTCAGGCCGTGCATGTGGGCGAGCCGGTGCGCGGCCGCGAGGTCCACGCGCATGCGCCATTCGGCGCTGTCGGCGCGGGTCTCCCTCGATCGGGTCGAAGCGGGCTTGGGGCTGACAACTCTCATGGCGGGCTCCTCGACTGTGCGTTGCGATATTCTACGGCCCCCATGAGCCGCCGCGCGTATCGAATACTGCCGACCGAAGCGACCACCTTTCACCCGCGCCTGCTCGGCAGGCGCGGCGCGGTGGCCTCCAACAGCAATCTCTCCGCGAGCGCCGGCGCCGAGGTCCTGCGAGCGGGCGGCAACGCCATCGACGCCGCGGTCGCGGCGAGCTTCGTCGAGGGGCTGGTCAATCCGCAGATGCATACCCTGGGCGGCGAGTGCCCGCTGCTGGTGCGGCTCGCGGGCGAGCGCCGCGTGATCGCGGTCAACGGCAACACGGCGGCGCCGGCGCGCGCCACGCCGCAAGCCTACCGCGCGCGCGGGCTTGCGGACATTCCCGATTCGGGAATTCTCGCCGCCGGCGTACCGGCGGCGTTCGGCGCGCTCGTCACTTCGTTGCAGCGATGGGGCAGCCTGCCGTTGCGCGAGGTCATCGCGCCGGCGCAGTATCTGGCGAAGAATGGGTTTCCGGTGTCCGAAGGGCTGCGCAACCAGCACAAGTTCGGCATCGCGCCGATGCAGGCGCGCTTCCAGGCCGAATGGCCGGGCAGCGCGAAGCTCTACCTGCCCGGCGGGCGCGTCCCCGAGGTCGGCGAGATTTTCCGCAACGAGGCGCTTGGGCGGACGTTCGACTACCTGGCAAATGCCAGGGATCCGCTCGAAGCGTTCTACAAGGGCGAGGTGGCAGCCGAGATCGCGAAATTCTCGAAAGAGCGCGATGGATTGCTCGCACGCGAGGATCTCGCGGTGTTCGAGACGCGGATCGAAGCCCCGGCATCGGTGAAGCTGGGCGACACGGAGCTTTTCAAGACCGGGTTCTGGTCGCAGGGGCCGGC
>JACOVA010000078.1 GCA_016177575.1 Betaproteobacteria bacterium | reverse complement strand
CCGTACGTGTGAGAGATACCGCGCGACACAAGACTTTTCCAGCTCGGTGCGATAAGCGAAGTAATACATCACCGGAATCACCACCAGCGTCAGTACCGTCGAGACGAGAATCCCGAAGATGAGCGAGATCGCCAGCCCGTTGAAGATCGGGTCGTCGAGGATGAACGCGGCGCCGAGCATCGCCGCGGCCGCGGTGAGCGCGATCGGCTTGGCGCGCGCCGCCGCGGAGGCGATGACCGCCTCGCCGAGCGCCATGCCCTCGGCGGCCTTGAGCCGCGCGAAATCGACCAGAAGGATCGAGTTGCGCACGATGATGCCGGCCAGCGCGATCATGCCGATCATCGAGGTGGCGGTGAAGTTCGCCCCCAGCAGGGCGTGCCCCGGCATGACGCCGATGAGCGTGAGCGGGATGGGCGCCATGATGACCAGCGGCACCAGGTACGAGCGGAACTGCGCCACCACCAGCAGGTAGATGAGCGCGAGGCCCACCGCGTACGCAAGCCCCATGTCGCGGAAGGTCTCGTAGGTCACCTGCCACTCGCCGTCCCACTTGATGGCGTACTGCCGGTAGGGGTCGGAGGGCTGGCGCACGAAATACTCGCCCAGCACCCCGCCCTCGGCGAGCGGCTGCCCGGCGAGCCTGGCGCGCACGGCGAACATGCCGTAGAGCGGGCTGTCGAGGCGACCGGCCTGGTCGCCGACCACGTACACCACCGGCAGCAGGTCCTTGTGGTAGAGGGGCCGCTCGCGCGCGCTCTCGACCGGACGCACCAGCTCCGAGAGCGGCACCAGCGCGCCCGCGGAAGAGCGCAGCGTCAGCTTGAGGAATTCGTCGAGCTCGCCCTGGCGCTCGGCCGGCAGCGCCACGCGCACCGGCACCTCGTACTTGGACACGCCGTCGTGCAGCGGGGTCACGTCCGCGCCCGAAAGGCCGATGCGCATCGTCTCCACGACGTCGCGCCGCGAGACCCCCGCGAGCGCGGCCTTCGCCTGGTCGACCCTGAGCTGGATGCGCGGCGCGGCGTCCTCGACCGAGTCGTCGAGCGCGACGATGTCGGCGGTCCCGGCCAGCACCTCGCGCACCCGCTTGGCGACGCGCACGCGGCCGGCTTCGTCCGGCCCGTAGACCTCGGCCACGATCGGCGAGAGCACCGGCGGCCCCGGCGGCACCTCGACCACCTTGACCTTGGCGCCCCAGCGCCGCGCGATTTCCTCCAGCTGCGGGCGCACGCCCTGCGCGATGTCGTGGCTCTTGCGCCGGCGCGCGTCCTTCGGCAGCAGGTTCACCTGCAGGTCGCCGAGCTCGGAGGCGCCGCGCAGGTAGTACTGGCGCACCAGGCCGTTGAAGTTGATCGGCGCGGCGGTGCCGGCATAGGCCTGGTAGTCGGTGACCTCGGGGACGGCGGCCAGGCGCGCGCCCATGTCGCGCAGCACCGCCGCGGTCATCTCCACCGGCGTGCCGGCCGGCATGTCGACCACGACCTGGAACTCGGACTTGTTGTCGAACGGCAGCATCTTCAGCACCACCAGCTTGGCGCCCGCGAGCCCGACCGAGCCGGCGATGAGCGCAAGGACGGCGTAGAGGAGTTTTCTCCGATGACTTGCGGAGCAAAGAAACGGCTGCAGAATCTTCCGGAAAAAGCCTTCCAGCCCGGCACCCTCCGGCTTGTGCGCGCCACGGCCCAGCAGCCGCAGCGCGAGCCAGGGCGTGACGGTGAACGCGATCGCGAGCGAGATCAGCATGCCCATGCTGGCGTTGATCGGGATCGGGCTCATGTAGGGGCCCATCAGGCCGGTGACGAACGCCATCGGCAGCAGCGCCGCGATCACCGTGAGCGTGGCGAGGATGGTCGGCCCGCCGACCTCGTCGACCGCGAGCGGGATCACCTCGGCGAGCGGCCGCCGCTCGCGGCCGCGGCGGCGGTGGATGTTCTCGACCACCACGATCGCGTCGTCGACCAGGATGCCGATCGAGAAGATGAGCGCGAACAGCGACACGCGGTTGAGCGTGAAGCCCCAGGCCCACGAGGCGAACAGCGTCGCGGCGAGCGTGAGCAGCACCGCCACGCCGACGATCAGCGCCTCGCGCCGGCCGAGCGCCACCAGCACCAGCAGCACCACCGAGAGCGTCGCGAACGCGAGCTTGGCGATGAGCTGCTGCGCCTTGTCGTTGGCGGTGGCGCCGTAGTCGCGCGTCACGCGCACGCGCACGCCGTCCGGAATCACGCTGCCGCGCAACTCGGCGAGGCGCGTGCTGACGCCGCGCGCGATCTCGACTGCGTTCTCGCCGGGCTTCTTGGTGACCTGCAGGGTGACGGCGGGATGCTCGCTGCCGGCGGCGGCGCCCGCGCCAGCGCCGGTGCCGGTCCAGACGTAGCGCGCCGGCTGGTCGGGGCCGTCGGCGACCTCGGCCACGTCGGAGACGAACACCGGCCGCCCGCCCGAGGTGCCGACCACGAGCTGGCGCACGTCCTGCGCCGACTCGAGGTAGTTGCCGGTCTCTACGACGATCTCCCTGTTCTCGCGCACCAGCTTCCCGGTCGGCAGCGCGACGTTGGCGAGCTGCAGCGCGTTGCGCACGTCGAGCGCCGAGACGCCGTGCGCCGCGAGCCGGTCCGGGTCGAGCAGCACGCGCACCGAGCGGCCCGGGCCGCCGACCGTCTGCACCTCGCGCGTGCCCGGCACGCGCTTGAGCTCCACTTCCGCGGCGTGCGCCACACGCTCGAGCTCGAAGGCGCCGTGGCGCGGGTCTTCGCTCCAGAACGTGAGCGTCACCACCGGCACGTCGTCGATGCCCTTGGGCTTGATGACCGGCTCGAGCGTTCCCAGCTGCGGCGACACCCAGTCGCGGTTGGTCTGGATCGTGTCGTGCAGGCGCACCAACGCGTCGATGCGCGGCACGCCGACTTCGAACTGCACCGTGAGCACCGCCATGCCGGGGCGCGACACCGAGCTGACGTGCTCGACGCCGCTCATGCGCGACAGCACCTGCTCGGCCGGCGTCGCCACCAGCGCCTCGACGTCGCGGCTCGATGCGCCCGGGAACGGCACGAAGACGTTCGCCATGGTGACGTTGATCTGCGGCTCCTCCTCGCGCGGGGTGATCGCGACCGCGAGCACGCCGAGCAGGAGCGCCAGCAGCGCCGCGAGCGGCGTCAGCTGCGAGTGCTGGCAGAAGCGGGCGATGCGGCCCGAGATGCCCATGGCGCGCCCCGCCGCCTCAGGAGGCGCCGGCGAGCCCGGCCTTGACCGGCTCGAGCGCGACGCGCTCGCCCGGCTTCAGGCCCGCGAGCACTTCGACCGCGCGCTCGTCGCCCGCGGTGCCGAGGCGAATCTGGCGCAGGCGCGCGGCGCCCTTGTCGTCGATCACGTACACACCGGTCACCTCGCTCCTGTGCAGCACCGCCTCGCGCGGCACCAGCAGCCGCGGCGCGCGGCCGACCGCGAAATGCGCGCGCGCGAACACCCCCGGATACACGCCGCGCACGTCCGCGGGCAGCTCGAGCCGCACGCGCGTGGTGTGGGTGCGCGGGTCGGCGGCGGGAACGACCGTGACCTGGCGCGCGTCGATCCAGAGCCCGAGCGAGGGAATCTCGACGCGCGCGCGCCCGGTCGCCTCGACCGCGGCGAGCTGCCTCTGCGGGACGTTGGCGACCACGCGCAGGCTCGCGGGATCGAAGCCGGTCATGAGCGGCTTGCCCGGCACCGCCATCTCGCCGAGCTCTGCGTGGCGCGCCGCGACCACGCCGCTGTAGGGCGCCACGATGGTGGCGAAGCTGCGCTCGGTGGCGGCCTGCCCGGCCCCGGCGAGCATCGCCGTCAGGCGCGCCTGCGCCTGGCGGTACTCGGCCTCGGCCTTGTCGAGCGCCGCCTGGCTGATGAACCTCTGCGCCAGCAGCTGGCGCGAGCGCTCGTACTGGGCGCGCGCGTTGCGCGCCGCGGCGTCGGCCTCGCGCACCTGCGCCTCGCTCGCCGCCTGCGCCTGCGTCGCGGCGCGCTCGTCGATGCGCACGATCACCTCGCCCTTCTTCACGCTGTCGCCGACGTCGAAGCGCAGCTCGACGATGCGCCCGGAGACCTGCGCCGACACGGTGGACTGGCGCACCGCCTCGACCAGGCCTTCAGCCGAGTAGGTGAGGTCGATCTCGCGCAGCTCGACAGGGGCGGACGCCGGCCCTGCAGCGGGCTTGATGGGCTTTGCCTCGTCCTTCCCGCAGGAAGCCAGGAACCCCGATGCAAGCAGGAGAACGAAAAGCCGCTTCATTGCTGTCGGATCCAGCGGGCGAGCGCGCCCGCGTCCATCGCGCCGGAGACGCGCTTCGCTTCCTTGCCGTCCCTGAAGAGGATGAGCGTGGGGATGGCGCGGATGCCGAGGCGTGCGGCAAGGCCCTGCGCCTCGTCGGTGTTCACCTTGGCAAAGCGCGCCTCGGTGGCGAGCGTGCGCGCCGCCTGCGCGAACATGGGCGCCATGGCGCGGCATGGGCCGCACCAGGGTGCCCAGAAGTCCACCACCACGGGCAGCTCGGTGCGCGCGACCACGGCGTCGAAATTGCGCTCGTCCAGCTCGGCCGGCGCGCCCTCGAGCAGCGGCGCGCCGCACTGGCCGCACCTGGGCGTGTCGGCCATCCGGTCGCGCGCCACGCGGTTCACGGTGAGGCAGCCCGGGCAGGCGACGCGCAGCATCGCCTCGCTGCCGGCCGCGGTCGCGGTGCTCACGCCGAGGCGGCGGCGCTTTTCACGCCGGCCTTCCTGAGGAGGATCTCGAGGGGGCAGAAGCGCGTGAAGCCGCTCTGCAGCAGGTTCGCGCCGACGAAGGCGGTGAGCCAGAGAACATGCTTGCTGAGGTACGACGGGCTTGCCTCGACGCCGAGCGCGAGCGAGACGAGTACGCAGGCGCCGGCGAAGATGCGGATCAGTCGTTCGGTGGTCACGGGCTGCAATCTCCTCGAAAGCTGTACTATACTATAGAGGGTATAGTATAGGCAAGGAGCGCGTGGCGCCTTGATGCAGATCAATCCAATACCGGGTATAGTATCAAGACGAAAGGAGACCGGCATGGCAGTGATCCAGGACAAGCGGCACAAGAAGGAGCTGGTGCTGCGCCTCAAGCGCGTCGAGGGGCAGCTGCGCGGCATCCAGGCGATGATCGAGAAGGATGCCGACTGCGAGCGCGTCACGCAGCAGCTCTCGGCCGCGCGCCGCGCCCTCGACAAGGCGTTCTTCCAGGTGCTCGCCTGCGCGCTGCAGGCCGCGCCGCAGGAGCCCGGCGCGCGCAAGGCGGCGAGCGGCGAGCGCATCGCGCAGGCCGCGGAGCTGCTGGCGCGCTACGGCTAGGTTGCCCGCCCGGCCCCCGGCCGCGTAAAATCCGCGCTCCCGCGCAGGTTCCTTTGCGGCCGGGCGGTTAGCTCAGCGGTAGAGCACTGCTCTCACACAGCAGGGGCCACTGGTTCGATCCCAGTACCGCCCACCACGCAGATCACCGGTTTACAGGCTCGGCTTGGCGCGGCGCTTGCGCGGCGGCCGGGGCGCCGGCGCGCTGAATTGGGCCGGGTCCACCGGCCGGCCGAAGAGGTAGCCTTGCGCGAGCTCGCAACCGTGCGAGCGCAGCACCTGCGACTGCTCGCGCGTCTCGACGCCCTCGGCGACCACCTCGAGGTCGAGCCCGCGCCCGAGCTCGATCACGGCGTCGCAGATCGCGAGGTCGTCGCGGTCCACTGCCAGGTCGCGCACGAAAGTGCGGTCGATCTTGAGCGTGTCGATCGGGAAGCGCTTCAGGTAACCGAGCGAGGAGTAGCCGGTGCCGAAGTCGTCCACCGAGAGCATGACGCCGCGGTCCTTGAGCGCGCCGAGCAGGCGCGTCGCCTCCTCGGCGCTCTGCATCACCGTGCTCTCGGTGATCTCGAGCTTGATGAGCGAGGGCTCGACGTCCGCGTCCTCGAGCGCGGCGCGCACCGCGTCCAGCAGCCCCGGGTCCTTGAACTGGCGCGCCGAGAGGTTGATCGAGACGTAGAGCGGCTTGGCGCGCCCGCGGTTCCATTCGGCGGCCTGGCGTGCCGCGGCCTGCATCACCCAGCGGCCGATCGGCACGATGAGACCCGACTCCTCGGCCACCGGGATGAACTGCGCCGGCCCGACCATGCTGCCGTCGGCGCGCCGCCAGCGCAGCAGCGCCTCGGCACCCACCACCTCGCCCGTCGCCAGGCGCACGATCGGCTGGTACTGCAGCCAGAATTCCTGCGCCTCGAGCGAGCGGCGCAGAGCCTGCTCCAGCGCGAGGAACTCCACCACGCGCTGGTTCATCTCCGGCGCGAAGAAGCGGAAGCATTGCCGCCCCTGCTCCTTCGCGCGGTACAGCGCCGCGTCGGCGTTGCGCAGCAGCGTCGCGGCGTCCGTCCCGTCCCTGGGGAAGATCGCGATCCCGGCGCTCGCCGTGAGCACGAACTCGCGCGCCTCCATCCTGAGCGGCGTGCCGACGCAATTGAGGACCTTGGCCGCGACGTGCGCCGCGTCCTCGCTGCGCTTCATGTCCGCGAGCACGATCACGAACTCGTCGCCGCCCAGCCGCGCCACCGTGTCCCCGGTGCGCAATGCCTCGGCGATGCGCCGCCCGGTCGCCGCGATCACCCGGTCGCCCATCTCGTGGCCCAGCGTGTCGTTGATGCGCTTGAGATGATCCAGGTCGACGAACATCACCCCCAGCGGCCGGCTTGAGCGCGCGGCCTGCACGATCGCCTGCGCGATGCGGTCGTTGAGCAGGTTGCGGTTCGGCAGCCCGGTGAGCGTGTCGAAATTTGCGCTGCGCTCGATCTCCTCCTGGTAGCGGATGCGCTCGGTGACGTCGTTGGAGACGCCGATGTAGTGCGTCACGCGCCCGTCCTCGTCGCGCACCGGCGCGACGCGCAGCTCGTTCCAGAACGGCGTGCCGTCCTTGCGGAAATTCCGCATCAGGACAGTCATGTCGCGCTGCTCGCGCTCCGCCGTGCGCAGCGCCTCGACGCCCGGCTGGTTCCGGTCGCCGCGATGCAGGAAGGCCGGATTCTTGCCGATGGCCTCGGCGGCCGGATAGCCGGTGATGCGCTCGAACGCCGGGTTGACGTAGACGATCTTCTGCCGGCCCCCGACCGGCTGCGTGATCATGATCGAGTTGACGCTCTGCTCGATGGCGCGGTCGCGCAGCCGCAGTGCCGCCTCGGCGCGGCGCCGCCGCGTGACATCGAGCACCAGCACGTAGAGGCCGAGCACGCGCCCCGCCGCGTCGCGGTGCGGCACCAGCGACACGTCCAGCTCGCGCTTGCTGCCGTCGCTCGCGCGGCGGTGCTTGCGCACGTATTCGAGCGTCTCGCCGGCGAGCGCGCGGTCGATGCGCTCGCGCTCCGCCTGCCAGGCCTCCGCGCCGAGGACCTCCTCGAGCGTGCGGCCGTCGATCGGATCGCGCGTGCCGGCGTAGAACTCCCGGTAGCGCAGGTTGGCGTAGCGGTAGCGGTAGTCCGGGCCGAGGTAGCAGATCATCCCGGGAACGTTGTCGGTGAGCAGGCGCAGCTGCGCCTCCCGCTCCAGCGTCGCCTGCTCGGCCTGGGCGCGCTGCACGAACAGCCCGATCTGCCCGCCGACCACCTGCAGGGTCTCGAGCAGCTGCGCGTCGGGCTCGCGGATCTGGTGGCTCTGGAAGATCAGCACCCCGATCGTCCTGCCTTCCGCCGCCACCGGCACTGCGAACGTGCCGCGCATGCCGGTGGCGCGCGCGAGGCCGGGGCGCGCGACGCGCGCGTCCCGGGTGATGTCGGGCACCCAGAGCGGCTGCTGCGACTGCCACACCGTGCCGGCGATGCCGAAGCCGGGCGCGTAGACCGTGCGGCGCGAGTCTTCCATGTAATGCTCGATGTCCGGATCGGCGACGTTCCAGCCCTCGCCGAAGCGCAGCACGTGGTCCGCCGGGTCGACCCACAGGTAGCGGCCGCAGTCCCAATGCTCGGTGTCGCAGATCGCGCGGATCGCGGCCTTGAGCGCATCGGCCGCGCTGGGGATGCCGGAAAACAAGTGTGCCACGGTCAGCTCGAGCGCGCGCAGCTGCTCGGCGCGCCGCTGAGCGGTCACGTCGCGCCCGACACCGCGGTAGCCGGTGAGGCGGCCCGCGGCATCGAGCATCGGCGCGCCGCTCACCGCCATGTAGCGCACCGTGCCGTCGTTCATCTGGCGCCGCAGCACGAGATCGCGGAACGCCTCGTGGCGCTCGAGTTGCGCGCGGTGCGCCGACCAGTCGCCCTCGACGGGGGAGAGATCGGCGATTTCCCAGCGCGCCTTGCCGACGTAGACGTAAGGGTCGCCGCCGCGCGACATCGCCGCCGCGCCCGGCCCGGCCATGTGCCTGAAGCGGAATTGCTCGTCCTGCTCCCAGTACCAGTCGGAGGACAGCTCGGTGAGCGCCCGGAAGCGCACCTCGCTCTCGCGCAGCGCCAGCTCGGCGAGCTTGCGCTCGGTGATGTCGCGCCCGACGCCGCGGTAGCCGCGGAAGCGCCCCTGCGCGTCGTAGAAGGGACGGCCGCTCACGCTCACCCAGCGCATGCGGCCGTCGCGGCTGCGACGCTCGAACTCGAGGTTGCGGAACTCCTGGTGCGCCTCGAGCTGGCGCCGGTGCGCGGCCCACTGCTCCGGCGTCAGCGAATCGGCGTACAGCTCCCAGCGCGTCCTGCCGACGTAGCTCGCCGCGCTGCGCAGGCGCGAGTCGCCGGCCGGAGACTTTTCGGTGTCGACGAAGCGGAAGTTCTCGTCCTGCTCCCAGTACCAGTCCGAGGAGAGCTCGACCAGGTCGCGAAACCGCTCCTCGCTCTCGAACGAATCAACGGCCGACACCTGCCCCCCGACAAGTACATCTCACCCGCGATCCTATCCCTTGTGCCAGAAAGGCATCAGCCTGTTTCGAGCAACGCCGTCATCTCGACCCAGGGCAGCGGTTGGCTGAACAGGTAGCCCTGCATCTCGTCGCAGCGCAGCAGCCGCAGCACCTTGGCCTGCTCCTCGGCGTCGACGCCCTCGGCGACCACTTTCAGCTAGAGCGAATGCGCGAGCGAGATGATGGTCTGCACCAGCGTCATGGTATCGGCGTCGCTCAGCATGGTGACGATGAACGAGCGGTCGATCTTGAGCGCCTCCACCGGCAGCTTGGCGAGGTAGGCGAGCGAGGAGTAGCCGGTGCCGAAGTCGTCGATCGAGATGCCCACGCCCAGGCCGCGCACCTCCCTCAGTTTGCCGATGTTGCCCTCGATGTCCTCCATCAGCAGGCTCTCGGTGATCTCCAGGTCGATGCCCGGCGGCGTTGCGCCGTTGCGCTTGAGCGCCCGCTCGACCGTGGCGACGTAATCGCGCTTGCGCAGCTGTATCGCCGACACGTTGACCGCGACGCGCGGCGGAGCGAGCCCCTGCTCCAGCCAGCGCGCGTGATCGGCGACCGCCCGGGCGAGCGCCCAGTTGCCGGCCTCCAGGATCATGCCGGTCTCCTCCATGAGCGGAATGAACTGCATCGGCGGCACCAGGCCGAGCTCCGGGCTCTGCCAGCGGATGAGCGCCTCGACGCCGACGATGCGCCGCCGCTCGAGATCGACCTTGGGCTGGTAGTGCAGCACGAACTCGTCCTGCTCGAGCGCCTGGCGCAGCCGGGTCTCGAGCGAGAGCTTCTCGGCGGTCTGCGCCGTCATCTCGCGCGCGTGGAAGACGTAGCGCTCGCCGATGTCCTTGGCCCTCTTCAGGGCGGCCTCGGCGCTCCGCAGCAGCGATTCGGCGACCGCGCCGTCGCTCGGGAACAGCGCGATCCCCGCCCTGGCCGAGGCGCGCACCTCGGTCTCTCCCAGCCGGAAGGCCTGCCGGAAGCAGGCGTTCCACATCGTCTCGAAGCGGCGCGCGACTTCCGAGCGTCCCCTGACCACCTGCATGACGACCGCGAAATGGTCGGCGCTGATGCGCGCCAGCTCGCCCCGCGCCGCGCCGCCCGCGAGGCGCTCGGCCAGCTCCCGGAGCAGCGCGTCGCCCGCCTGGCGGCCGAGCGAATCGTTGACCATGCGCAGCCGCTCGACGTCCGCGACCACGAGCGCGAGCTTCTCGCCCGCCTGGCCCGCGCCGTGCAGGTACTGGCCGAGCCGCTCGAGGAACAGGGTGCGGTTGGCGAGCCCGGTGAGCGCGTCGTAGAGCGCGAGGTAGTTGAGCTTTTCCTCCTTCTCGATGTGATCGAGGGCGAACGAGATGTCGCCCGCCAGCTCCATCAGCAGCTTGATCTCCTCGTCGTCGAAGAAGCCGACCTCGCCCGCGTACAGGACCAGCGCGCCGATCGCCGCGTCGCCCGATGCGAGCGGCAGCGCGACCGCCGACAGATAGCCGCGCGCGATCGCCTCCGCCGGGTAGCGCATGGCGCTGCCGTCGGCGGCGATGTCGTTGCAGATCGCCGGCGCCCTGCTGCTGACCGCCTGCGCGCTCAGGCCCGCCTTGCCGCCGCTCGGCGCGCCGACCGCAGGCCGCACCAGCTTGACGAATCCGCGCTCGTCTCCGGCCCATGCCACCGGGTCGATGCGCTCGCCGGCGCGGTCGAGCACGCCGATCCAGGCGAGGGGGAACCTGCCGGCATCAACCGCGATGCGGCAAGCCTCCTGGAACAGCTCGGCGCGGTCGCGGATGCGCACGATCGCGCCGTTGATGCCGCTCAGCACCGCGTACACCCGGTTGAGGCGCTCGATTCTCTGCTGCTGCGCCTTGCGCTCGGTGATGTCGCGTCCGAGGGTGACGATCAGGGGCTCGCCGTCCAGCAGCAGCGCGCGGCGATGGATCTCGGTCCAGCCCGTGCTGCCGTCGCTCCTGGTGAAGCGGCTCTCGATCGTCAATCCCTGCTCGCCGGCCGCGATCACCGCGTCGTACTCGCGTCGAACGGTCTCGCGGTCCCTGCCGAGCACGTCGTGCGGACCCATCTCGAGGAGCTGCGCGCGCGTGTAGCCGAGGCGGGTGCAGGCGGCGGCGTTGACGTCGAGGAAGCGCATGCTGGCCGGGTCGGTAAGGTAGATCGAGTCGGGCGTCGAATCCATCGCCAGGCGGAAGCGCTGCAGCGCGCTCTCGGCGCGCTCGCCCGCGTCGATCATCCGGTTGAGCTCGCCCGCCAGATCGGCGATCTCGCGCGCGCCCACCAGTGGAACGCGGACGTCGCGCCGCCCTCCGGTGCGCTCCCGCAGGGCGGACGCGATGGCGCGCATCGGCCGCACCAGTCGCGCCACCAGCAGGTAGGCGGCAGCGATCGCGAGGCCGATGGCCGCCGCCATCAGGACCGCCGATTCGATGGTCAGCGCGCGCACCGGCCCGAAGACGCGCCGCGCCGACACGCTGGAAAGCGCGTACCAGCCGGTCTCGCCGACCGGGCTGAAGCCCCAGACGCGGTCGGCGCCCTCGGTGCCGAGCGCGCGCACGGTGCCCCGCTTGAGCTCGAGCATGCGGCGATGGATCTCGCTCGCGCCCACGTTGCGGCCGATCCACTCTTCGGCCCCGGCGGAGCGCGCGATAACGATGCCGTCTGCAGTCACCACGGCATGGACCGTGCCCTTGGGCTCGGCCTCGCTGCGCGAGAACGACACCCAGTTCGCCAGTTCGATACCCATGGCCGCCGCCCCGACCACCGCTCCGCCCGGCTCGAATACCGGCTGCACCGCGACTACCGTCCAGCGCTTCGTGATCTGGCCCACGAGCGGCCGCGACAGACGGAAGCGCGGCTCGGCAAGCATCTCGCGCCGTAGCCGCTCGTCGACAATGCGCACCACCCGGTCGCGCGGCGGCGGGGTCGCGCCGCAGATGATGCGGCCCTCGAGGTTCACGACGATGAGGTTGGTCGGGTTGCCGTAGAGCTCGCGCAGGGCGGCAAGCTCGGGATCGCAGCGCTCGGGGTCCATGGCGCGCACCAGCGGGCGCTTGGCGATCGCCTCGAGCGCCGTGCGCATGCGCTCGACGTAGCGCGCGGCGCGGCCTGCGGTCGTCGCCGCCATCTGCGTGACCAGGCTCGAGGCACGCTCCTCGTCGCGGCGCGCCGAATCGTAGAGCAGGAAGGCGATCAGCCCGACCAGCGGCGCCGCGACGAGGACGACCAGCAGCGCGAGCTCGACGCCGACGCGGCGCGCGCGCGCCCTCACCCTGCCCGCGTTCATGCGCGAAGCCCCATGCGCACGATTCTGCCGCCTAAGCGCGCAGCGCGCCCGCCGCCTGACACATCCTGAACAAGCCGACCTGCAGATCGGACAAAAAGAAAAAGGGCCCGCCTTGCGGCGGGCCCCCGTTGCCTCGCCAGCCGGGGGTGCTAGCGAAGCGAGCGCAAATCCGCTGCCGAGAGCGAGGCCACCAGCTGCGCGAGCGCCGCCGGCCCGGCGACGACGCGGCGCGAATCGAGCGAGCCGATGACGATGGTCACGCCTCGGCTGCGCATGTTCGTCTGGCGGCTGCGCAGATCGCTGAACCTGCCGCCGATCTGACGGCCGGCGAGATCGCGGATGATCGCCCCGCCCCTCGACTGCTCCTCGTAGGCGATGACGTCGCCCGCGTCGTTGCGAATCGGCGTGAACAGCGCGACCTGCGCCGACACCTCGCCGCTGCGCCGATCGCGCAGCAGGTCCTTGTAGCCGATGACGTGGCCCTGCTCGTTGCGCAGCACCTGCCTGCCTTCGGCAGCGTATTCGGGAACGCTCGCGCAGCCACCGATGGCGATGCTTGCGGCGAAGATCAGGGTCCTGATCATCATCGTCCGCCCCCTTTCAGTTTTCCGCGTCCGTTGCTTGCGTTTTTTTACGAATCCGATCTTGGGGCGTATCGGCGGCACGACAAATCGGCAAAGCCGTGATTCCGCTGTCGTTCTTCGGACTACACGACGGCCTTTGCGTGACGCTTGCCGCATGCGCGGCACGTCCTGTCGCCGATTGGCGACGTGATGCGGATCAGGCAGTGCGCCTGCGCACCAGGCCGAGCGCGAAGGCGAGCTCGCCGACGTACTCGAACAGCCGCGTCGGCTTGACGATGTGCTCGTCGGCGTGCAGCGCGAAGCTGCGCTCCATGTCCTTCTCGAGCTTCGAGCCGGTCAGCACGACGATCGGGAAGCGCCGCGCCGGCACGTCGGCGCGCAGCTGCGCGATGACATCGTGGCCGTGGAGCTTCGGAATGTTGAGATCGAGCAGCATCAGGTCGGGAGGCGGCGCGTCAGCGAAGCCGCCCCTGGCGCGCACGAAATCGAGCGCCTGCTCGCCGTCCTCGACCACGTACAGCCGGTGCGGGATGCGCGAAATGAGCAGCGCCTCGCGGATGATGCGCACGTCGGCCGGGTTGTCCTCGACCAGCAGGACGGTGACCGGCTGTTGCGCTGTCTTCTGCCCCGCTTCAGCCATCCGCGCCGCCTCCCGCCGCAGGGAGGCTGAAATGGAACCTGGCTCCCTCCGACGGCGCAGATTGTACCCACATTCTCCCGCCGTGGCGCTCGACGATGCGCCGGCAGATCGCCAGCCCGACCCCGGTGCTGCGCTCGCCCGGCCTGCGCTCCAGGCGCTCGAACATCTCGAAGATCAGCGCGTGGTAGCGCGGATCGATGCCGATGCCGTTGTCCTGCACCGACAGGACCCAGCTCGCGCCCGAGCGCGCCGCGCCGATGTGAATGCGCGGCGGCTGCGGGCCGTGGAACTTGAGCGCGTTGCCGACCAGGTTCTGGAACACGCTCTCCAGCAGGCGCGGGTCGGCGAGCAGGAACGGCAGCCGGTCGTGCGTCACGCGCGCGCCGGTCTCCTCGATGCGCGCCTTCAGCCCCTCGAGCGCGGCCGCGAGCACGCGCCCGCTGTCGGTCCATTCCAGGCTCACCACGGCGCGGCTGGCCCGCGCCACCGCCAGCAGGTCCTCGATCAGCCCGCGCATGCGTATCGCGCTGCCGGTGACGAAGCCGAGGAACTCGCGCGCCTCGCCCTCGAGCCGCTCGCGGTGGCGCAGGTTGAGCAGGTCGGCGAAGTTGAGGATGTTGCGCAGCGGCTCCTGCAGGTCGTGCGCGGCGAGGTCGACGAACTGCTCCACCTCCTCGCGCGCGCGCCGCAGCTCCTGCACCGTGGCGGCCAGCGCCAGGCCGGTGACGACCAGGGTGCTGAGGAAGATCTGCGTGTGCAGCAGCGTCAGGTTGAGGTCGGGCGACCGGAACGGGCCGCTGCCGAGCAGTGTCGCGGCGATCGCGAATCCCGCCGTGACCGCGCATGCGCTCACCACCTCGCGCGCGCTGAAGCGCAGCCCCGCCCAGATCACGATCGGCAGGATGAGGAAGGCGAGCGGCAGGGCGTGGCGGCTCGGCACCCAGTCGAAGAACACGATCGCGCAGGTCGCGGCAAGCAGCGCCGCGAGCAGCGCCAGCTCGGCCGCCGTGCCGCCCTGCCGCTGCCGCGCGAGGCGCAGCCCGGGGCTGCGCGCCCAGGCGAGGATCAGCGGCGCGACCGTGATCATCCCCGCTGCGTCGCCCAGCCACCAGGTGATCCAGGTCGAGGTCCAGTCCGCAGCCAGCGAGCCGGCGAGCACCAGCGCCAGGCTCGCCACCGACGCGGCGATGAGCGCGCTCGCGAGCGCAGCCGCGGCGAGGACGAAGATCTGGCGCGGACGGCCGAACGGCCATTCCGGGTCGGCGCCGCGGCGCCGCGCGATCCAGCGCGCGGCGAGCGCCTCGAGCGTGTTGCCGGCGCCGATCGCGAGCGCCGCGGCGACCGAGAACTGGATGGTGAAATTCACCGCCGCGGCGCCGATCAGCACGCCCGGCCAGAACTTCGGCCCGCCGAGCAGCAGCGCCGCGAGCGCCAGCCCCGAGGGCGGCCAGACCGCGGTCGCGTAGCCGGGCGGGATCGCGAGCGTGAGCGAGAGCTTGGCGGCGACGAAATACGCCGCGGCGAGCGCGGCGTTGCCCGCCAGCACGCGCAGCGCGGGGGGCATGCCGCGCCTAGGCCGCGGCCGGAAGCT
>JACOVA010000077.1 GCA_016177575.1 Betaproteobacteria bacterium | reverse complement strand
GGGTGTATGAATTCATCAATACGGATTCAAATCCAGGACTCCAGATCAATGCGCAGAACTGCGTGCACTGCAAGACCTGCGACATCAAGGACCCGACGCAGAACATCGTTTGGGTGACGCCGGAGGGCGGCGGCGGCCCGAATTACCCTAACATGTAGCCATGAGCAGCTTCGCGGAGTTCTACCCCTTCTATCTCGGCGAGCACTCGAACCGCACCTGCCGGCGGCTGCACTTCATCGGCACGTCGATCGGCCTCGCCCTCGCCCTGCACGCGTTCTCGACGCTCAACTTCTGGTGGCTGCTCGGCGGCGTCGTGCAGGGCTATGCCTGGGCCTGGGCCGGGCACTACTTCTTCGAGCACAACCGCCCGGCCACCTTCACCCACCCGTTCTACAGCTTCGTCGGCGACTGGGTGATGTGGAAGGACATCCTGACCGGCAAGATCAGGTTCTGAGCGCTCATTCCGTTCCGTCCGACCTGACCGAGTCCTTCGAGCCGATCGTCGGCCACGCGGTCACGCTGCGGCCGCTCAGGCGCGAGGACCACGACGTCGAGCACGCCTTCGTCAGCGCGCTGTCGCCCGACAGCCGCCACAACCGCCTGCTCGGCGGCGCCATCCGCATCACGCGCGAGTACATCGACAGCCTGATCACGATCGACTACACGCGCGACATGGCGCTCGCCGCGAGCGTGATGCTGGAAGGCCACGAGACGCTGATCGGCGTCGCGCGCTACGTGGGCGCCCCCGACGGCTCCTGCGAGTTCGCGCTCGTCATCGCCGACGCCTGGCAGGGGCGCGGCATCGGCCGGCGCATGCTGGAGAAGCTCGTCGCGGTGGCGCGCGGCCGTGGCCTGAAGCGCATCTACGGCGACGTGCTCTCGACCAACCGCGCCATGCTGGAGCTCAGCGGGCGGCTCGGCTTCACGCGCGGCCGCAATCCGGACGACGCGACCGTGACGCGGGTGACCCTCGATCTGGCTTGAGGCGCGTCAATACCGGGGGGCGCGGATCGTGTTCCCCTGCGCAGCATGGACTCCGCAGGCTTCCCGGCCGCCGACGAATTCGGTCCCGCTAAGGTCATCCAGGTCAACGAGCCGCGCAGCGGCCTGCGCGCGATCCTGGTGATCGACAACGTCGCCACCGGTCCCGCGATCGGGGGGCTGCGCATGACGAGCGACGTCTCGCTCGCGGAATGCGCGCGCCTCGCGCGCGCGATGACGCTGAAGAACGCCGCGGCGGGCCTGGCGCACGGCGGCGGCAAGTCAGTGCTGGTCGGCGACCCGCGCATGCAGCGTGCCGCCAAGGAGCGGCTGATCCGCGGCTTCGCGCATGCGCTGCGCAACGAGACCGACTACATCTTCGGCCCCGACATGGGCACCGACGAGGTCTGCATGGCCTGGATCAAGGACGAGACCGGGCGCGCGGTCGGCTTGCCGCGCGAGCTGGGCGGAATTCCGCTCGATGAGCTCGGCGCCACCGGCTGGGGGCTTGCGCACGCGGCCGACGTCGCGGCGCGCCACTGCAACCTCGCCCTGCGCGGCGCGCGCGTCGCGGTGCAGGGATTCGGCGCAGTCGGCAGACACGCGGCGCGCTTCCTCGCCAATCAGGGCGCCGTCCTGGTGGCGGCATCGGACAGCGCCGGTACCCTCCACGATCCGGACGGCATCGACCTCGGCGCGCTGATTCCGCTCAAGCAGGGCGGCCGCAGCGTGCACGAGTACCCGGGCGGTCGCAAGCTCGGGCGCGAAGACATCATCGGCATCGAGTGCGACATCTGGATCCCGGCCGCGCGCCCCGACGTGCTGCGCGAGGACAACGCGGGTGCGCTCAAGGCGAAGCTCGTGCTGCAAGGCGCGAACATTCCCTTCACTGCGGGCGCCGAGCGCGCGCTGCATGAGCGCGGCGTGCTGGTGGTGCCCGATTTCATCGCCAACGCGGGCGGCGTGATCTGCGCGGCGATGGAGTATCGCGGCGCCTCGCAGGGCCAGGCCTTTACCGCCATCGAGGAGAAGATCCGCGCCAATACCAGGCAGGTGCTCGAGGACGCCGCGGCGGGCGGCCTGCTGCCGCGCGAGGCCGCGCTCAGGCTGGCCGCGAGCCGGGTGAAGAAGGCGATGGACGGCCGGCGCTTCTCGATCCTCTAGGAGGCGACGGGGTCAGGCGGCGAGAAACTGATCCTCGGCGAGCGCCATCACCGCCGCCGAGCCGTTGATTACGGTCGCGGCAAGTCCGGACGCCTGAGACAGGACATGGTCGCCGAAGAAGCGGGCGGTCTTGATTTTTGCCTGCAGGAACTGCTTGTCGGAGCCGGCCTGAAGTCCGCGTTCGGCAGCGAGAGCCGCGCGCGCCATCTGCCAGCCGCCGGCGGTGATGCCCATCAGCTTGAGGAACGGCACCGCGCCGGCGAACGCCGCGTTCGGGTCCTTGCCTGCCGTGGCGAGGATGAAATCCACGGCGTCGGAAACGGCCTGCACGCCCGCGGCGAGGCAGCTTCTCATTGCCTGGACGTCCGGATTCGTCGACTTTGCCAATTCCTGGTCAAAGCCCCGGAGAGCGGAAATCCACCCCTTCACCGTGGCCCCGCCGTCGCGCGCAATCTTGCGCCCGACCAGGTCGTTCGCCTGGATGCCGGTGGTGCCCTCGTAGATGGTGGTGATGCGCGCGTCGCGCAGATGCTGCGCCGCGCCGGTCTCCTCGATGAATCCCATGCCGCCGTGCACCTGCACGCCGAGCGAGGCAATCTCGATGCCGGTCTCGGTGCTCCAGCCCTTCACCACCGGGATCATCAGGTCGACGAACGCCTGGTGGCGCTTGCGCTCTTCCTTGTCCTTGCTTGTGCTCGCAAAATCCATTTCAGCGGCAACGACGTATGCCAGCGCCCGCATGGCTTCGGTCTGCGATTTCATCAGCATCAGCATGCGGCGCACGTCCGGGTGGCGGATGATCGGCACCGTCTTGCCGTCCTCGAGGTCCTTGCCCTGCAGCCGCTCGCGCGCATAGGCGAGCGCGCGCTGGAAGGCGCGCTCGGCGACCGCCACGCCCTCGAGCCCGACGCTGAAGCGCGCGGCGTTCATCATCACGAACATGTAGGCGAGGCCCTTGTTCTCCTCGCCCACCAGGTAGCCGACCGCGTTCTCGAACACCATCACCGCGGTCGGGCTGGCATGGATGCCGAGCTTGTGCTCGATCGAGGCGCAGCGCGCGCCATTGCGCTCGCCGGGCTTGCCGTCCGGCCTCGGCAGGAATTTCGGCACCACGAAGAGCGAGATGCCCTTGACGCCCTCCGGCGCCTCGGGCGTGCGCGCCAGCACCAGGTGCACAATGTTCTCCGCCAGGTCGTGCTCGCCGTAGGTGATGAAGATCTTCTGCCCGGAGATCAGGTAATGGTCGCCGGTTTTTTTTGCTTTTGTTCGAACTAAAGCCAAATCTGAACCAGCCTGGGGCTCGGTAAGGTTCATGGTGCCGGTCCAGGCGCCGGAGACCATCTTGCCGAGGTAAGTCTTCTTCAGCGCCTCCGACCCGGCCAGCTCGAGCGCGTGGATCGCGCCCTGGGTGAGCAAGGGGCAAAGCGAAAACGACATGTTGCTGGAGGTCAGCATCTCCTCGACCGCGGTGGCGACCAGTTTCGGCAACCCCTGCCCGCCCCATTCCGCGCCGAACGGCAGCGCCGCCCAGCCGCCTTCGGCGTACTGCCGGTACGCCTGCTTGAATCCCTTCGGCGTGGTCACCTCGCCGCCGCTCCAGTTCGATCCCTCTTCGTCACCAGAATGATTCAATGGATCAAGGACTTCCGATGCAAACTTCGAAGCCTCCTCGAGGATTGCGTCGACCGTGTCCGGCGTCGCTTCCTCACAGCCGGGGAGCTTGGCGACCTCGCTCAGGCCGGCAAGCTCGTTGAGGACAAAGCGCAGGTCCTTCAGAGGCGCGGCGTAGCTGCTCATTTCTTCAGCTCCTCCACCAATTCCGGCACCAGCTTGAACAGGTCCCCTACGATCCCGTAGTCGGCCACCTGGAAGATCGGCGCCTCCTCGTCCTTGTTGATGGCGACGATCACGCGGCTGTCCTTCATCCCCGCGAGGTGCTGGATCGCGCCCGAGATCCCCACCGCGATGTAGAGCTCGGGCGCGACGATCTTGCCGGTCTGCCCGACCTGCCAGTCGTTCGGCACGAAGCCCGCGTCCACTGCGGCACGCGAGGCGCCCATCGCCGCGTTCAGCCGGTCGGCGAGCGGCTCGAGGATCTTGAAGTTGTCGCCCGAGCCCATGCCGCGGCCACCCGAGACCACGACTTTCGCCGCGGTCAGCTCCGGGCGCTCCGACCTGGAGATCTCGCGGCTGACGAAGCTCGAGAGGCCGCTGTCGGCGGGGGCGGCAACGGTCTCGATGGCGGCATTTCCCCCGGTCGCCGGGGCCGCGTCGAACCCGGTCGCGCGCACGGTGATGACCTTGATCGAGTCGCTCGACTTGACCGTGGCAAGCGCGTTGCCCGCGTAGATCGGCCGCACGAAGGTGTCGGGCGACTCCACGGCGACGATCTCCGAAATCTGCTGCACGTCGAGCAGCGCCGCGACGCGCGGCGCCACGTCCTTGCCGTTGGAGGTCGCTGGCGCGAGGATATGCGAATAGCTCTTCGCGATCGACGCCACCAGCGCGGCGACATTCTCGGCCAAGAACTCGCCCAGGTGCGGCGCCTCTGCGTTCAGGACCCTGGCGACGCCCGCGACCTGCGCCGCGGCCTTCGCCGCGCCGTCGGCGTTGTGCCCGGCCACCAGGACGTGAATATCGCCGCCGATCTTCTGCGCCGCCGTGACGGTGTTGCGGGTCGCTCCCTTGAGCGTGCCGTGGTCGTGCTCGGCGATGACGAGGATGGCCATCAGATCACTTTGGCTTCGTTGCGCAGCTTGTCGACCAGCGCCTTCGCATCGGGCACCCTGACCCCCGCCTTGCGCTTCGGCGGCTCGAGCACCTTGAGGGTCTGCAGCCGCGGCGCGACATCGACGCCGAGCGCCTCGGGCTTGAGCACCTCGAGCTGCTTCTTCTTGGCCTTCATGATGTTGGGCAGGGTGACGTAGCGCGGCTCGTTCAGCCTCAGGTCGGTGGTCACGACCGCCGGCAGCCTGATCGATACCGTCTCGAGCCCGCCGTCAACTTCGCGCGTGACCTGCGCCTTTTCCTTCTCCAAAGCGATCTTTGAAGCAAAGGTCGCTTGCGGCCACCCCAGCAGCGCGGCCAGCATCTGCCCGGTCTGGTTCGAATCGTCGTCGATCGCCTGCTTGCCGAGGATCACCAGCCCGGGGGATTCTTTCTTGCATAGAGAAGCAAGAATCTTGG
Organism: Betaproteobacteria bacterium; assembly: GCA_016177575.1. Taxonomy (GTDB): domain Bacteria; phylum Pseudomonadota; class Gammaproteobacteria; order Burkholderiales; family SG8-39; genus RBG-16-66-20. The sequence goes on along the minus strand of JACOVA010000077.1, from coordinate 12,930 downwards.
CAACAGCCAAAGGCTGTAGCTCCACGCCGGTCTCTACGAGGATCGCCCGGTCGGCGCCGATGGCGAGCGCGGTGCGCAGCGTCTCCTGGCACGCCTGGACGCCGCAGGAGACGGCGACGATCTCGGTCGCCGCACCGGCCTCCTTCAGGCGCACCGCTTCCTCGACCGCGATCTCGTCGAACGGGTTCATCGACATCTTGACGTTCGCGGTCTCGACGCCGCTGCCGTCGGACTTGACGCGCACCTTGACGTTGAAGTCAACGACTCGCTTGACGCTTACCAGGACTCTCATCGGCTTGATCGAGGGGATGAACGCGAAATTATAGCTTGACCCGCCGTGCGACATTCCGGACCATTATGCAATTGCCTCGCCATGCGAAAGACGCCGACACCACCCTCAAGCTTTCGCGCAAGGCGGCGGACACGACGCTCAGGATTTCGCGCCGGCCGCCGGACACCACCACCAAACTGTCACGCGCCGCGCTGGAAGCCGCCACGCGCGCCGAGGCCGCCGCGGCCTTCCTGTGGCCGACGCCGCCCTACTACGAGTACGCCGAGTCGAACGGGCCCGCCGCGCCCGAGGATTGCCTGCTGACCTTCAGCGACGACACCAGGGCGGCCGGGACGCTGCTCGACTTCTCGCCTGACGAGCAGCTGCTCAAGTTCCAGCAGGAAAAGGCCGGCGCGGGCGTCAGCATCGCGTTTTCGTCCATTCTTTCCATGGAGCTCCTGCGCCCGGCGACGATGAAGCGGCAGTCGCTTCCCGAGGGAATGGAGCAGCGGGTATTTGCGCCCTCGGACCGCCAGCCCTTCGCAGTCCATCTTTCAAACGGCAGGCTATTCGAGGGGCACACGGTGGGATACATCGAGGCGCTGTGCGGCCTGTTTCTGTTCCTGCCCGACGGCGATGAAGGCGTGCTGCGCCATTTCGTGCCGGCGCAGTCGATGCGAGACTACCGCATCGGCAAACCGCTCGGTCGGATGCTGGTCGAGCAAAGCCTGGTCTCGCCCGAGGTGATCGACGATGCGCTGCAGAGACAGACATCTCTGCGCGGCAAGCGGTTCGGCGAGCACCTTACGGACAACCAGATCGTGTCCGCCGAGCAGCTTGCCGAGGCCCTCAGGCAGCAGCATGCGCAGCCCGTGCAGAGGCTGGGCGAAACGCTGGTGGAACTGGGCTACCTGAGCCCGTCAGACCTCGAGAACGCCCTCGCCATCGAGCAGCGCAACCGATCGCTTCCGCTCGGCCAGATTCTCGCCGACATGGGAGTGCTGACTGCCGACATGATCAACAGCGTCATGGCGCAGAAACTCGGCATTCCGTTCATCGGCCTCAAGAACTTCGACATCGCGCCGGAGATCCTGAAGCGAATACCGGCTGCGGCGGCGTACCGCTATCACATGGTCCCGCTGGCCGAGTCCGACCGCGCGCTGGTCGTCGCGGTCGACAACCCGATGAACATGGCCAAGATGGACGATTTGCGCTTCATCGTGGGCTCGAAGCTGATTCCCGTGATGGCCCCGGCAGAGGATATCCGCCAGGCGCTGCGGCGAAATTACGGGGCTCCCGACAGGGCGAGCGGCGCCGCGGCGCGCGGCGGGCGCTCGGGCAAGTCTGCCGAGCCGGCACCCTCGCGCTCGCCGGAGGCGGACCTGCCGGTCGAGGAGCTCACCGCCCGCCTTGCCGCCGAAAGCGCGGATCTCGATCTCGACGAGAAGCACGCCGCGCAGGACGACACCACGCTCGTCAAGCTCGTCAACAAGGTCATCCTCGATGCGATCGAGCAGAAGGCCTCCGATATCCACATCGAGGCCAATCCCGGTGGCACCGGAACGCGCATCCGCTTCCGCAAGGACGGCGTGCTGGTGACCTACCTCGATCTGGCGGCACGCTTCCGCAGGGCTCTGGTGTCGCGGCTGAAGATCATGAGCCAGCTCGACATCACGGAGCGGCGCAGGCCGCAGGACGGCAAGATCGATTTCGGACGCTTCGGCCCGGCGCGTGCCGAGCTCCGTGTCGTCACGATCCCGACCGCCAATGGCCTCGAGGATGTGGTGATGCGCGTGCTTTCGACCGCCACGCCGGTCGCCATCGACCAGCTGGGCTTCGACGCGACGACGCTCGCAGCGATCAAGCGCCTGATGGCCCGGCCGCACGGGCTGTTCCTGGTGTGCGGACCGACCGGGTCGGGAAAGACCACGACCCTGCATTCGCTGCTGGGCCACCTCAACACCGATGAGCTCAAGATCTGGACCGCCGAGGATCCCATCGAAATCGTGCAGCCGGGGCTGCGGCAGGTGCAGGTCAATGCCAAGATCGGCTGGACGTTCGCGACCGCCATGCGCAGCTTCATGCGCGCCGATCCCGACGTCATCATGGTGGGAGAGATGCGCGACGCGGAAACCGCCAAGATCGGGATCGAGGCGTCCCTCACCGGGCACCTGGTCCTTTCCACGCTGCACACGAATAGCGCCGCCGAGAGCGTGATGCGGCTGCTCGATCTCGGCATGGATCCGTTCAATTTCGCCGATGCGCTGCTCGGGGTGCTGTCGCAGCGGCTGGTTCGCCACCTATGCGCCGATTGCAGGGTGCCCTACCCGGCGACCGGCGCGGAGCTGGAAGAGCTCGCGGCGGAGTACTGCAACGACACGCCGCTCGACGCCGGCGGCCTGCTCGACGCCTGGCGCACGCAACATGGCGGCACGGACGCTCAGATCGTCCTGTACCGCGCGCGCGGCTGCGCGCGCTGCGACGGCACCGGATACAAGGGCAGAATGGCAGTGTACGAACTGCTGCTCGCCGACCACGCCTTGAAGCGCCTGGTCCAGGGCCGCGCGCCGGTCCCCGAGATCGTTGCCGCAGCGCTGGCGAATGGCATGCGCACGCTGAAGCAGGACGGCATCGACAGAGTCCTGCGAGGCCTCACGGATATCCGCGAAGTCCGCAAGGTGTGACGTCAAGGCACGCGGTGCGTGCTCAGCGCATGCGAGCGGCGACCGTCACGCCGGGCGGCGCGGGCACGCTGTCCGGCACGAAGAAGTCGGGCGCGAGCTGCGCGCCGGGGTCGACGCGGTATTTCTCGAAATCGCGCTCGCCGTGCTCGTAGAGCAGCGTATCGTCGATGCAGAAGCGGCCCGTGAAGGCTTTGGCGTCTTGCGTCAGGATCAGGTGCGCCGCATCGCCCATGATCGCGGGGGTGCGGCTCATGCGCATGAGAGCATCGCCGCCGAGCAGGTTGCGCACTGCCGCGGTGGCGATGGTCGTTCGCGGCCACAGGGCGTTGACGGCGATGCCGTCGCGCCTGAGCTCGCCGGACAGCCCCAGCGCGATGATGCTCATGTTGAACTTGGCCATCGAGTAGGCGACATGGGGCGCGAACCAGTCGACGCGCATGTCGAGCGGCGGCGAAAGCATCAGGATGTGCGGGTTCGTTCCCTTCCTCAGGTGCGCGATGCAGGTCCTGGAGACGAGGAAGGTGCCGCGCGCGTTGATGCCGTGCATCAGGTCGTAGCGCTTCATGTCCGTGGCCGTGCTCGGCGTGAGCGAGATGGCGCTCGCATTGTTGACGCAGATGTCCAGCCCGCCGAAGGTCTCGACGGTCCTCGCCACCGCGGCCTGCACCTGGTCCTCGAAGCGGATGTCGCAGGCGATGGCGAGCGCCCTGCCGCCGGCCTGCTCGATCTGCGCGGCCGCGGTATGGATCGTGCCTTCGAGCTTGGGATTGGGCGCTACGGTCTTGGCGGCGATGGCGATGTTGGCGCCGTCGCGCGCCGCCCTGAGCGCGATCGCCAGCCCGATGCCGCGGCTGGCGCCGGTGATGAACAAGGTCCTGCCCTTGAGCGTCGTCACGAAATACCCCCTCGCGTTCATTATAATTGCCGCTGCCAATGCTCAGGAACAAAGTCGTAATCGTCACCGGCGCGGGCGGCGGGATCGGGCGCGACTTCGCGCTCGCCATGGCGGCCCACGGCGCCAGGGTTGTGGTCAACGACATCGGCGCGTCGGTGTCGGGCGAAGGCAAGGACGCGGGGCCGGCGCAGAAGGTCGTCGACGAGATCAAGGCCAAGGGTGGCAGCGCGGTCGCCAGCACCGACAGCGTCGCGGACTGGGAATCGGCGAACCGCATCGTCAAGTGCGCCATCGATTCGTTCCAGAGGCTGGACGTCGTGGTCAACAACGCCGGCATCCTGCGCGACCGCTTCTTCTTCAACATGTCGGTCGAGGAATGGAAGGCGGTCATCGACGTGCACCTGAACGGCACCTTCTACGTCTCGCGCGCCGCGGCGCCGTACTTCAAGAGCCAGGGCTCCGGGCGCTACGTCAACATGACCTCGACCTCCGGTCTGGTCGGCAACTTCGGCCAGGCGAACTACGCCGCGGCCAAGCTGGGCATCGCCGCGCTCTCCAAGTCGATGGCGCTCGACATGGCGAAATACAAGGTGACGTCGAACTGCATCTCCCCCTTCGCCTGGAGCCGCATGATCGGCACCATCCCCGCCGAGACGCCGGAGCAGAAGGCGCGCCTCGAGAAGCTCAAGCGCATGGAGACCGCCAAGATCGCGCCGCTCGCGGTCTATCTGGCGAGCGACGCCTCGCAGGAGGTCAGCGGCCAGATCTTCGCGGTGCGCGCCAACGAGCTGTTCCTCATGTCGCAGAGCCGTCCGCTGCGCTCGGTGCACCGCGCCGAGGGATGGACCCCGGAAGCGATCGCCGAGCACGCGATCCCGGCGATGCGCGCGCAGTTCTACGCGCTCGATCGATCGCAGGATGTTTTCTCCTGGGACCCCATCTGAGCCGGGCTCAACTGCGCTAAGCTATCGCCGGGGGCAAGCCGGGTGGAGCAGAAGAACTTCGGGCGCTATGTCATCGTCGCCGAGCTCGGCCGCGGCGCGATGGGCGCGGTGTTCCGCGCCATCGACCCGCTGATCCAGCGCGACGTCGCGATCAAGACCCTGCTGCCGAACCTGCCGCCCGAGATCATGGCCGAGGTGCGCCCGCGCTTCCTGCGCGAGGCGCGTTCCGCGGGCCGGCTCAACCATCCCAACATCGTCACCATCTACGACGTCGGCGAGCAGGACGGCGTCGCCTACATCGCCATGGAGCTGCTCGAGGGCCGCTCCCTGCAGCAGATCCTGCGCGAGCCCGCGCCCCTGCCTGCGGCACGGATCGCCGACCTGGTGGCACAGGTCGCCGACGGCCTGGACCTGGCGCAGCGCTCCGGCATCACGCACCGCGATATCAAGCCGGCCAACATCATGGTCTCGGCCGACTGGCACGCCAAGCTCACCGACTTCGGCGTTGCGCGCGTGGCCGAGTCGTCGATGACCCAGACCGGATCGGCGCTGGGCTCTCCCAAGTACATGGCCCCCGAGCAGGTGACCGGGCAGAAGGTCGACCCGCGCTCCGACATCTTCTCGCTCGGCGTGGTGCTCTACGAGATGCTCACGCGCCGCACGCCGTTCGAGCGCGCCGGCGACAACACCGTGTTCGCGGTCATGAACCGCATCGCCGTCGAGCCGCACGAGCCGGTAACGCGCATCGACCCGAAAATCTCGGCCGCCTTCGACCGCATCCTCGACCGGGCGCTGGCGAAATCGCCAGCCGCCCGCTACCAGCGCGCCGCCGAAATGGCGAGCGAGCTGCGCAACCTTGGCAAGGTTGCGCCCGGCGAGCCGCCGGCGCGCGCCCCCGCGCCCTCGCCCGCCGGCAACGCCGCCGCCGAGCCCGTGGCGGAGCGGCTGATCACCGACCTGGAGGACTTCTCCAGGAAATTCGAGCGCGAGCAGCAGGCGCGCCTGCGCGCCGAAGAGGCCGAGCGGCTGCGCAAGGAAGGGGAGCTGCGCCGCTGGGGCGAGGAGCAGGAGCGGCACCGCCAGGAGTTCGAGCGCACGCGCGAAGCCAAGGCCGGCGGCGGGGCGGCCGCCAAGCGCCGCACCGCGGCGCTGGACCTGCTCAAGCAGAAGGTCGCCGACCGGGCCGCCGAGGACACGCGCGCCAAGACGTCGGTCACCGCCGAGCTGGTCGACGCGCGCCTGCACGCGGCATTCCGCTACCTGTCCGAATTCACCAAGATGCTGAACGAGGCGCACCCGGTGTCCGAGGGCAAGCAGAGCGTGATGTTCTTCGGCGAGCTTGCGGGCATGATTCTGGGCGACGGCTTCACCGATCTGCGCTCGCGCGACCTGCACGGCGTGGCGCGTGCGGACTACGTCACTTTCAAGTACAAGGTCAGCTTCGCGCGGCCGACCGGGCTGGACGTCTCGGCCCAGCAGCTGCAGCGGCTCGAGGAGCGCCTGCTCGCGATGGGCATCAAATACGAGTTCAGCGCCAGGAAGAACGACTTCGGCCAGCTCACCAATGCCACGCTGATGCTGACCGGGCCGTTTCCCTGCCAGGCCGTGTTCCGCGGCGAATACGACCAGGCCGGCATTGTCGTCGAGCTGATCAATGTCAGGCACAACGGCCAGATCACCCTGCGCATGAAACCCGAGGAGCTCACCGACGACGTGCTCGACGAGTTCGGGACCTGGGTGCTGGGTGCCGACGAAGCCTTCGAGCGCTTCCTCAGGCGCCGCTGAATCGCATGCCCCCGCCACCGAACAGCCCTCGCGCGCCCGAGGGCGTGCCCGATTCGCGCGGCCTGAACCTGTTGCACGCCGATCCGTCGTTGCGCGGGCTGCTCGAGCTGCACCTGGAGCCGGCCCTGTGCGCGCACCTGCTGCCGCACTTCGAGCGCATGGGCGCGATGGCGGGCGCCGAGCTCGACGAGCTCGCGCTCGCGGCCGACAAGAGTCCCCCGGTCCTGCGCTCGAACGGCGATTGCCAGTTCATCGAGAAGCACCAAGCCTACCGGCAACTCGAGCAGGTCGCCTTCGGCGAATACGGCCTCGCCGCCATGTCCCACCGCGGCGGCGTTCTCGGCTGGCCCAAGCCGCTGCCGCCGATCGTCAAGTACGCCCTCAGCTACCTCTACGTGCAGGCCGAGTTCGGCGTCTGCTGCCCGCTTTCCATGACCGACTCCCTGACCCGCACCATCCGCAAATTCGCCGATCCGGCGCTGGTCGCGCGCTACCTTCCGGGCCTCGCCTCGCAGGACATGGACACGCTTGTGCAGGGCGCGATGTTCATGACCGAGCAGAACGCGGGATCGGATGTCGGTTTGATTTCCACTTCTGCAAGAAAACAAGACAGCGAATGGCGCCTCTTCGGCGACAAGTGGTTCTGCTCCAACGCGGATGCCGGGCTGGCGCTGGTACTGGCGCGTCCCGAGGGCGCGCCAGCGGGCACCGCAGGGCTGTCGCTGTTCCTGCTGCCGCGCACCCTGCCCGACGGTTCGCCCAACCGCTACCGCATCGTGCGCCTCAAGGACAAGCTGGGAACGCGCGCCATGCCGAGCGGCGAGATCGCGCTCGAGGGCGCGCTCGCCTGGCTGGTAGGCGACCCCATGCAGGGCTTCAAGCAGATGACCGACATGATCAACATGTCGCGCCTGAGCAACGGCATGCGCGCGGCCGGCATGATGCGCCGCGCGCTCACCGAAGCGCTGTTCGTGGCGCGCAACCGGCTCGCGTTCGGCAAGCGCCTGATCGAGCTGCCGCTGATGCGGCGCCAGCTGCTCAAGCTGATGCTGCCGGCCGAGGCTGCGCGCTCGGTCCTGTTTTTTGCAGCCAAGGAGCTGGAGAGCGCCGACGCGGGCGATGAACAGGCCCGCCGCCGCGTGCGGCTGCTCACCCCGCTCCTCAAGTTCCGCGCCTGCCGCGATGCGCGCCGTGTCACCGGCGACGCTATGGAGGTGCGCGGCGGCGTCGGCTACACCGAGGAGTGGTCCGACCCGCGCCTGGTGCGCGACGCCCACCTGGGCTCGATCTGGGAAGGGACCTCGAATGTGGTCGCGCTCGACGTGCTGCGCGCGATCCGCCGCGAGCAGTGCCTCGAGGCGCTGTTGCCGGTGCTCGACGAGCGGATCTCGCGCGCGCCGCGGCTGCTCGCCGGGCGCCTCGCCGCCTCGCTCGACAAGGCCGCCGAGTTCGCCCACGAGACGGCGACCTCGCGCAGCGAGGCGCATGCCCGCCAGGCGGCGAGCGGGCTTTATTACGCCTGCGCAGGGGCGCTGCTCGCCGACGAGGGCGCGCGCCTGGGCGCGCGCGGCGATGCGCGGCGGCTGCTGATCGCGTTCCTCGCCTACGTGCATCGCCTCGCGCCGCGCGACCCCCTGCGGCGCGTGACCACCGGCTACGAGGCCGAGCTCGCCGACGCGCTGCTGCCCGAAACCGCGCTTGCGCCGGCGGCGGTCGAGCGTATCCTGGCCCACCTCGCCTGAAGGGCAGCGCCATGGCCGGTCCGCTTTCGCATATCCGGGTGCTCGACCTCTCCCGCGTGCTCGCGGGCCCGTGGGCCTCGCAGAACCTGGCCGACCTGGGCGCCGAGGTGATCAAGATCGAGCGTCCCGGCGCGGGCGACGACACGCGCGGCTGGGGCCCGCCCTGGCTGAAGGACGGCCAGGGCAAGGACACGGCCGAGTCGGCCTATTACCTCTCGGTCAACCGCAACAAGAAGTCGGTGACCCTCGACCTCTCCCGGCCGGAGGGCCAGGCGATCACCAGCGAGCTCGCGTCGAAGTGCCAGGTGCTGATCGAGAATTACAAGGTCGGGACTCTGAAGAAGTACCGCCTGGGATATGAAGATCTCAAGGCTGCAAACCCCTCGCTGATCTATTGCTCGGTCACCGGCTTCGGGCAGGACGGGCCGTACGCGCCGCGCCCGGGCTACGATTTCATCTTCCAGGGGATGGGCGGCCTGATGTCGATCACCGGCGAGCGCGACGGCCAGCCGGGCGCGGGCCCGCAGAAGGTCGGCATCGCCATCACCGACGTGCTGACCGGCATGTACGCGAGCGTCGCCATCCTCGCCGCGATCGTGCACCGCGAGCGCACCGGCAAGGGGCAGTACATCGACGCCGCATTGCTCGACACCATGGTCGCCTTCAACGCCAACCAGATCGTGGCCTATTTCTGCTCCGGGAGAATCCCGCTCCGCTGGGGCAACGCGCACCCGCAGGTGGTGCCCTACGAGGTGTTTCCGACCGCCGACGGCCATATCATCCTCGCGGTCGGCAACGACGGTCAGTTCGAGCGCTTCTGCGAGGTCGCCGGCTGCCCGGAGCTCGCGCAGGAGCCGCGCTTCAAGACCATGTCGCAGCGGATCGTCCACCGCGCCGAGCTGATCCCCCTGATCGCCGAGATCATGCGCGGGCGCAGCAAGCGCGAGTGGATCGAGCAGCTCGAGTCGGCCAACGTGCCCTGCGGGCCGATCAACAACATGAAGGAAGTGTTCGAGGACCCGCAGGTGCTGCACCGCAGGCTGCGCGTCGACATCGATCATCCGCTCGGCGGCGCCGCGCCGGTGGTCGCGAGCCCGCTGCGCCTGTCCGAAACACCGGTCGAGTATCGCCTCGCGCCCCCGACTCTCGGCCAGCACAACGAAGAGGTGCTGCGCGGCCTGCTCGGCAGGAGCGACGCCGAGTTGCGCCGCCTCAAACAGGATGGAATCGTCTGACATGGACAAGAGCTACCAGGACATTCGCGAAGGCGTGCGTTCCCTGTGCGCGCAGTACGACAGCGCCTACTGGCAGAAGATCGACGAGGCGCGCGCGTACCCGGAGGCCTTCGTCGATGCGCTCACCAAGGCGGGCTGGATGTCGGCGCTGATCCCCGAGGAGTTCGGCGGCTCCGGCCTGTCGCTCACCGAGGCCTCGGTGATCATGGAGGAGATCTCGCGCTCGGGTGGCAATCCGGGCTGCTGCCACGGGCAGATGTACAACATGAACACCCTGCTGCGCCACGGCTCGGCGGCGCAGAAGAAGAAGTACCTGCCCGAGATCGCCGCCGGCGAGCTGCGCCTGCAGTCGATGGGCGTGACCGAGCCGACGGCCGGGACCGACACCACGCGCATCAAGACCGTGGCGGTGAAAAAGGGCGACCGCTACGTCGTCAACGGGCAGAAGGTCTGGACCTCGCGCCTGCAGCACTCCGAGCTGATGATCCTGCTCGCGCGCACGACTCCCCTGTCCGATGTCGCCAAGAAATCCGAAGGCATGTCGGTTTTCCTCGTAGAAACCAAAAGCAAGGGCTTGCAGGTCAAACCGATCCGCAACATGGTGAATCATGAGACCAACGAGGTGTTCATCGACGACCTCGAGGTCCCGGCCGAGAACCTGATCGGCGAGGAGGGCAAGGGCTACACGTACATCCTCGACGGCCTGAACGCGGAGCGCATCCTGATCGCCGCCGAGTGCGTCGGCGATGGATACTGGTTCACTGAAAAAGCAGTTGCCTATTCAAAAGAAAGAATCGTATTCGACCGTCCCATCGGCCAGAACCAGGGCATCCAGTTCCCGATCGCCGAGAGCTACATGGAGATCGAGGCCGCCAACCTGATGCGCTACAAGGCCGCCGCCCTGTTCGACCGCAAGCAGAGCTGCGGGGCGGAGGCGAACATGGCCAAGCATCTGTGCGCCAAGGCCTCATGGGAGGCGGCCAACGTATGCCTGCAGACCCATGGCGGCTTCGGCTTCGCCGCCGAGTACGACATCGAGCGCAAGTTCCGCGAGACGCGCCTGTATCTGGTGGCGCCGATCTCGACCAACCTGATCCTGTCCTACGTCGCCGAGCACGTGCTCGGCCTGCCTAGGTCGTTCTGAGCTCGGCGTAGACGTTGCGGCAGTGCGTCTCGCGCACCAGGAACGCCGCCGCCACCCCGCCGGCCGCGATCAACGCGAGCAGCAGCGCCGCCCGGCGGTAGTCGTCGAGCGCGTTTGCGCCGCCGAGATCGAGCACCCAGCCGACCAGCGGCTGGAACAGCGCAGTGCCGAGGAAGCCGCCGGTGTTGACCACGCTCGTCGCCGTGCCCGCGAGCGCCGGCGGATTGAGCTCCTTGGCGAGCGCCCAGGCGAGGCTGGCGCCGGCGATCCCTATGCCCATCAGCACGAATGCCAGCACCGAGAGCGATGCCGGAAGATTCCAGCCCATCACCCATGGCAGCCAGGACGCGAGATAGAGCAGCGACAGCGCGCGCAGCAGCGGCACGCGCCTGCGCATGCGGTCGGAGGCGGTGCCCACGACCAGGCACGCGAACGCGAACGCGACGATCATCACCGTGACGTGCAGCGAGGCGCTGGTGCGCGTCAATCCCAGCCCGTCAGTGAGATAGGGAACCGCCCACAGGCCGGCGAAGGTCAGGTAGGAGCCGATCAGGCCGAAATGCATCACGCAGGCCGGCCAGGTGCGCGGGTTGGCGGCGACCATGCGCAGCCCCGCCCACCAGCCGGCGTGGTCCCGTGCCGCCGGCGCGCCGTGCGGCGAGGGCAGGCCCGCTTCGCCGGGCGAATCCCGCACCCACAGCCAGATCGCAAGCCCGACCAGGAGCGAGATCGCGCCGGCGGCGGCGAACACCAGGCGCCAGGAAACGATCTGCGCCAGCCATGCGAGCGGGTACGCCCCCAGCATCCCGCCCAGGTTGCCGATCAGCATCAGCACGCCCACCCAGGTCGCGAACTCGGCGTCGCGGTACCAGGAGGCGATGAGCTTGAGCACCGAGACGAAGGCGACCGCGACCCCGAGCCCTACCAGCGCGCGCCCTGCGAGCAGCCAGGCGACGCCGGGCGCGTAGGCGAACAGCAGCGAGCCGGCGCCCGCGACGATCGAGCCCGCGGTGAAGAGCTTGCGCGGCCCGACCGAGTCGGCGAGCACGCCCGAAGGCAGCTGCATCGCCGCGTAAGGGTAGAAATAGAGCGCGGCGACGAAGCCGAGCGTGGTGGCGCTCGCCGAGTAGGCGTCGCGCAGGTCGGCGGCGATGGCGCCGGGCGCCACGCGATGAAAGAACGCGAGCACGAAGGCGGCCGCGCCCAGCCCGTAGGCGGTGCGGCGCAGGCGGAAGTAGCGCTTCGAGTCGAGGTCCTGGCGCATGGCTGCGGAATTGCGGCAGACTATCACCCGTGGAAATCCGGGACGGCTTCGTGGGCTCGATCGGCAGCACGCCCCTCGTCCGCCTGCGCCGGGCTTCCGAGCTGACCGGCTGCGAGATCCTCGGCAAGGCTGAATTCCTCAACCCGGGCGGCTCGGTCAAGGACCGCGCCGCGCTCTACATCATCCTCGACGCCGAGAAGCGCAGCCTGCTCAAGCCCGGGGGCGTGATCGTAGAGGGCACCGCGGGCAACACCGGCATCGGCCTGGCGCTGGTCGGCAACGCGCGCGGCTACCGCACGCTCATCGTCATCCCGGAGACGCAGAGCCAGGAAAAGAAGGACATGCTGAGGCTGTGCGGCGCCGAGCTGCGCGAGGTTCCCGCCCTGCCCTACAAGGACCCGGGCAACTACGTGCACGTCTCGGAGCGCCTGGCGAAGGAAATGGGCGCGTTCTGGGCGAACCAGTGGGACAACACCGCCAACCGGGACGGCCACGTCCAGAGCACCGGCCCGGAAATCTGGCAGCAGACCGGCGGCAAGGTGGACGGCTTCACCTGTGCGATCGGTACGGGCGGAACGTTGGCGGGGGTCAGCCTTTTTCTGAAGAGCAAGAATCGGCGTATCAGGACCGCCGCCGCGGATCCCATGGGCGCGGCGATGTACCACTGGATCAAGCACGGCGAGCTGAAGAGCGAGGGCTCCTCGGTCACCGAAGGCATCGGCCTGGGCCGCGTCACGCGCAACATCGAGGGTGCGCCGATCGACGACGCCTACCAGATCCCGGACGCCGAAGCGCTGCCGCTCGTGTTTTCCCTGCTGAAGGAGGAAGGGCTGTGCCTGGGCGGGTCGAGCGGCATCAACGTCGCGGGCGCGATGCGCCTCGCCCGGGACCTCGGCCCGGGACACACGGTGGTGACGATCCTCGCCGATTCGGGCACGCGCTATCAGTCCAAGCTGTTCAACCCGG
>JACOVA010000076.1 GCA_016177575.1 Betaproteobacteria bacterium | reverse complement strand
GCGCTATACCTCGTACCCGACCGCAGACCGTTTCGTCGAGGCCTTCGGCGAGGCGCAGTTCCGGCAGTGGCTCGGCAAGCGCAACATCGGCGCCATCAGCCTGCCGCTCTCGGTCTACGTGCACGTGCCGTTCTGCGATCGCCTCTGCTACTCCTGCGGCTGCAACAAGGTGGTCACCCGCGACCACGGCAGATCGACCAAGTATATCAAGTACTTGGAAAAGGAACTGCAGCTCGCCGGGGAACTGCTCGGCGGCGACCGCCAGATCTGCCAGCTGCACTGGGGCGGCGGCACGCCGACCTTCCTGTCGCGCGCGGAGATGGCGGAGCTGATGCGCCTGCTCGAGGCGCAGTTCAGGCGCGACGCGCAGACCGAGATCTCGATCGAGGTCGATCCGCGCAGCAGCGAGCCCGGGCGCATGGCCTTCCTCGCCGGCCTCGGCTTCAACCGGCTTTCGGTCGGGGTGCAGGACTTCGATGCGCAGGTGCAGGCGGCGGTGCACCGCGTCCAGGGCGAGGACATCACGCGGCGCGTCATCGGGGAGGCGCGCGCGAGCGGCTTCCGCTCGGTGAACCTCGATCTGATCTACGGCCTGCCGCGGCAGACGCTCGACAGCTTCAACGCGACGCTCGACAAGGTGCTCGACATCTCGCCCGAGCGCATCGCGCTCTACAGCTACGCGCACCTGCCGAAGCTGTTCAAGCCGCAGCGGCGCATCGCCGAGGCCGAGCTGCCCGCGGCGGAAACCAAGCTGCAGATCATGACCCTCGCCATCGGCCGCCTGACGCGCGCCGGCTACCTCTATATCGGCATGGACCATTTCGCCAAGCCCGGCGACGAGCTCGCCGTGGCGCAGAGCCAGGGGCGCCTGCAGCGCAACTTCCAGGGCTACTCCACGCATCCGGAGTCCGACATGCTCGGCTTCGGCGTCTCGGCGATCGGCCGCGTCGGCCCGACCTACAGCCAGAACCTCAAGCGCCTGGACGACTACTATGCCGCGCTCGATGCCGGGCGCCTGCCGGTGTGGCGCGGCATCGAGCTGACGCCCGACGACCTGGTGCGGCGCGCGGTGATCCAGTCGCTGGTGTGCCAGTTCCGCCTCTCGATCGAGTCGATCGAGCTCGCGCACCTGGTCGATTTCAGGCGCACCTTCGCCGCCGAGCTCGCCGACCTCAAGTCGCTCGAGCGCGACGGCCTGGTGGAGATCGGGCCGGAGTGGATCGTGGTGACGCCGAAGGGCCGCCTGCTGGTGCGCACCGTGTGCATGGTGTTCGACCGCTACCTGCGCGAGCAGATGCGGCGCGAGTCGTACTCCAAGGTGATCTGAGATGGAAGCCCTGCTCGCCGCCATGCTCGCCGCGGGCGTCGCCTCGGGCGTTCACTGCGTCGGCATGTGCGGCGGCATCGTGACGGCGTTCGCCGGCCGCAAAGTGATCCCGCTCCGACCCGCGCAGGTGCCGGTGCACGCGCAATGGCTGCGCCAGCTCGCATTCAACGCCGGGCGCATCTCGAGCTACGCCGCCGCGGGCGCCGCCGCCGGGACGCTCGGCGGCGCCGCGCTGGCGTCGCTCGCATTGCCCGTGCAAGGCGCGCTCGCCATCGCCGCCAACCTGATGCTGATCGTCGTGGGCCTGCATCTCGCTGGCGCCGGCCGCCTGCTTGCGGGCCTGGAGGGCCTGGGCGCGCCGCTCTGGCGCCGGCTGCAGCCGCTCGCGGCGCGCCTGCTCCCCTCGGCGACGCTGCCAGGCGCGTACGCGGCCGGACTGGTCTGGGGCTGGCTTCCCTGCGCGATGGTCTATGCCGCTCTCGCCGCGGCCGCGTTTTCCGCCAGCGCGGCCTACGGCGCGGCGGCGATGGCCGCCTTCGGCCTCGGCACCCTGCCGTTTCTTCTCGCCGCCGGCTGGCTGGCGGCGCGCCTGCGCGCCTGGCGCATCGCCGCCGGCGCGATCGTGCTCGGCTTCGGCGGCTACGGCCTCGCGCACGCCGGCGCGCTCGGGGAAACCATCCGCCGCGGCCTGCTCTGCCTGTAGGAGACAGCGATGCACAAATCGATCAGCATCCTCTACGACGAGCACCGCTCGATATCGGCGGTGCTGAGCGCATTGAAGTCGCTCACCGACATGGCGCGCAAACCCGACCTGCGTCCGAGGTTCGAGGTCTTCCACGCCATGATCTATTACATCGACGCCTTTCCGGAGCGCATGCACCATCCCAAGGAAGACAAGTTCCTGTTCGCGCTGCTGCTGCAGCGCGACCCCTCGGCGCGCGCCCTGGTCGAGGATCTGCAGGCCGAGCACCGCGCCGGGGCGCAGCTGGTGCGCGACCTCGAGCAGGCGCTATTCGCCTTCGAGCAGACCTGGCCCCGCGGCGCGGACAGGTTCGCCGCGACGGTCGAGGCTTATTCGCAGTTCCACTGGGAGCACATGCGCAAGGAGGAACGGCAGCTGCTGCCGCTCGCCGAGCGCGCGCTCGGCGCCGCCGACTGGGCCGAGGTCGACGCCGCCTTTGCCGGCAACGACGATCCGATCGCCGACCTGCGCGAGAAGGACTTCGACAGCCTCTACCAGCGCATCGTTTGCCTGGCGCCGGCGCCGATCGGGCTCGGCGAGCCCTGGAACAGGACCGGCGCGCCGCCGCTCGGCGGCAGACGGGCACCGGGAGCCTAGCTCAGAGGCGCGCGGCCTGCGCGTCGCCGCGCTCGCGCGTGCGCTGGCAGTCGATGCAGCGCGTCGCGACCGGATTGGTTCTCAGCCTGGAATACGGAATCTCGGCGCCGCAGTCCTCGCACAGCCCGAACTCGGGCTCGTGCAGGCGCGCGAGCGCCGCCTCCGCCGAGCGCAGCAGCTGCGTGGCGCGCTCGAGCTCGGCGATGTCGAGGTCGGTCTCGAGGTCCGCGACCGCGTCGTCGTCGGTCTCCTCGCTGTGCTTCGGCAGGTGCATGGCGCCGGCGATCTCGCCGCGCAGCCGCTCGACCAGCGCGCGCAGCTGCGCCTGCAGCGCTTCGCGCTGCTCGATCGTGAAGTAATGCATTGCGGACGCCGTCAGCGGCACACCAGGACCGGGATCTTCGAGTGCGTCAGCACCTTGACGGTCTCGCTGCCCAGCACCAGGCCGGCCAGCCCGCGCCGCCCGTGCGAGGCCATCACGATCAGGTCGCAGCGCTTCGACTTGGCTGCCTTGATGATTCCCTCCCAGGGGTTGTCGGCGGTGAGCATCGCCTTCCTGCAGCCGACGCCGGCGGCCTGCGCCTCGACCTCGACCGCGGCGAGCGCCTTCTTCGCGGCGCGCTCGCAAGCTTCCTTGTAGCGCTTCGGAGTGACGTAAGTGGCGTACATCACCCCCTCGCCGTAGGCGGGCGGGACATAGGGCGCCATCACGTAGGCGCCGGTGACGGCGCCGCCGGTGGCCTTGGCAAGCCGCACCGCCGTGCGGATCGCCTTCTGCGACAGCTTGGAGCCGTCGGTCGACACGAGAATCTGGCTGTACATGCTGGTCTCCTTATGTAGGCCGAGACTACCCGGCGCGGTCGCGCGCGACTTGACCTGCGTCAAATCGGGCCGCCGGATTGCCGCGATCATGGCGGGCATGAAAAAGGAGGATCCATGTACAAGCACATCCTGATTCCGACCGACGGCTCGGAGCTGTCGCAAAAGGCGATCGAGGCCGGCGTCGAGTTCGCGCGCGAGTCGCAGGCGCGCGTGACCGCGTTCACCGCGGTTCCCGAGTATCCGCTGCCGAGCGAAGCCGAGCTGATGTCCAGGCGCATGGCCTCGCACGGCCGGCGCGGCCTCTCGGCGCTGGTCCACGGCAGCCAGACGCACGGCGTGCTGACGCACTCTACGATCCCGACCCTCGTCTACCGCTGAGGCGCGGCTATTAATTAACCTGCATCAAGGTCGAGAGCGCGCACCTCGATAGAGTGCGCGACGACTCCAACCGGGAGCGCGTTCAGATGGCCAGCCTCCGTACCAAGCAGATCTCCGTCGTGTCTTCGAGCACCGTGGCGTTCACGGTGTG
>JACOVA010000008.1 GCA_016177575.1 Betaproteobacteria bacterium | reverse complement strand
GCGCATGGAGAAGATCCACTGGGGCCCGAACTGGGAGGAAATCCTCGGCACCGAATTCGCCAAGCGCAGCAAGGACCGCAACTTCGACGGCGTGCAGAAGGAGATCTACGGCGCGTTCGAGAAGACCTTCATGATGTACCTGCCGCGCCTGTGCGAGCACTGCCTCAACCCGACCTGCGTGGCGAGCTGCCCCTCGGGCTCGATTTACAAGCGCGAGGAAGACGGCATCGTGCTCATCGACCAGGACAAGTGCCGCGGCTGGCGCATGTGCGTCTCGGGCTGCCCCTACAAGAAGATCTACTACAACTGGTCGACCGGCAAGGCGGAGAAATGCATCTTCTGCTACCCGCGCATCGAGGTCGGGCAGCCGACCGTGTGCTCGGAGACCTGCGTGGGGCGCATCCGCTACCTCGGCGTGCTGCTCTACGACGCCGACGGCATCGAGGCCGCGGCGAGCGTGGCCGAGCCGAAGGACCTCTACCAGGCGCAGCTCAAGCTCTTCCTCGACCCGAACGACCCCGGGGTGATCGAGCGGGCGCGCGCCGACGGCGTGCCCGACAGCTGGCTCGAGGCGGCGCGGCGCTCGCCCGTGTACCGCATGGCGATGGACTGGAAGGTGGCCTTCCCGCTGCACCCCGAGTACCGCACGCTGCCGATGGTCTGGTACGTGCCGCCGCTCTCGCCGATCAGCGCCGCCGCGCACAGCGGCGTGCTCGGAAGCAACGGCGAGATCCCGAACGTGTCGCAGCTCAGGATCCCGCTCAAGTACCTCGCCAACCTGCTCACCGCGGGCGACGAGGCGCCGGTAAAGCTTGCGTTGGAGCGAATGCTCGCGATGCGCGCCTTCATGAGATCCCTGGTGGTCGAGAACAAGACAAATCTGGAGGTGCTGAAACAGGTCGGCCTCGGCAGGGCGCAGGTGGAGGAGATGCACCAATTGATGGCGATCGCCAACTACGAGGATCGCTTCGTCATCCCGACCACGCACCGCGAGTACGCGGAGAACGCCTACGACCTGCGCGGCTCCTGCGGCTTCACGTTCGGCAACGGCTGCTCGGACGGGACCAGCGAGCCGAGCCTGTTCGGCGGCAAGAAGAAGCGCACCATCCCCCTCAAGGTCATCTCGGGCTAAGGCAGACCTCATGTATAAGCACATCCTCATCCCCACCGACGGCACCGGCAACGCCGAGAATGCCGTGCGTGCCGGTATCGAGTTCGCGCGCGATGCCGGCGCCCGCGTGACGCTGTTCACGGCGGTCCCGGAGTACGTGCCGCCGGGCACCGTCGAGTACCTCAGCCACAGCGCCGTCTCGCTCGAGGAGCACGAGCGCCGCTCGCGCGAAAAGGCGCGCTCGATCCTCGACGGAGCGCTTGAGCAGGCGCGCGCCGCCGGCGTGGAATGCGACAGCGACTATGTGCAAAGCGATCATCCGCACCGGGCGATCGTCGAGGCCTGCAAGCGCCACCACTGCGACGCGATCTTCATGGCTTCGCATGCGCGTACGGGGCTTGCGGCGCTGTGGCACGGCAGCGCGGCGATCGAGGTCCTCACGCACTCCGATGTCCCGACCGTGGTGTACCACTCGTGAAGAGCCTGCGCGCCATGGCCGCGTTGCTCGCTTACCCGGACGAAGAACTCCTCCGGGCGCTGGGTGATATTCGGCAGGTTGTCTGCATCGATATCCATCCGCTTCTGGAAGATCTTGCGAAGACGGATCTGCCGAAGAGCCAGGAGCGCTACGTAGAGCTGTTCGATCGCTCGCGCGCGCTGTCGCTGCACCTCTTCGAGCACGTGCACGGCGAATCGCGCGACCGCGGTCAGGCCATGGTCGACCTGGCGCAGACCTACGCCAGCCGCGGCGTGCAGGTTGCCGAAGGCGAGTTGCCCGACTATTTGCCTGCTTTTCTGGAGTTCGCTTCGCTCTTGTCACCCCAGGAGGCAAAGCATCTCTTGAATGAAACAGAAGACATTCTGCGCACGCTGGGCGATCGCCTCGCCGAGCGCGGCAGCCGCTACGCGGCGGTGTTCGCCGCGCTGCTCGCCGCCGGCGGCGCGCCCGGCTTGACCCGGCCGGTCGCCGAGCGGCCGATGGCCGGGGAGGAGAACTCGCCTGCCGCGATCGACAAGGTCTGGATGGAAGAGCCGGTGACGTTCGTGGACGGGCCGCAGCCCGTGCGGTTCTATGCGAAGGGAGCGAGGCCATGAAGGAATTCCTGCACCAGTTCTTTTTCGGCATCTATCCCTACGTCGCGCTGGCCGTGTTCCTCGTCGGCTCGCTGATCCGCTTCGACCGCGAGCAGTACACGTGGAAAAGCGACTCCAGCCAGATGCTGCGCACCGGGCAGCTGCGCTGGGGCTCGAACCTGTTCCACATCGGCGTGCTCGGCATCTTCTTCGGCCACCTGTTCGGGCTGTTCATGCCGCTGCAGTTCTGGCACGCGGTGGGCGTGACGCCCGCGGCCAAGCAGATGGTCGCCATGGTCGGCGGCGGCGCGGCCGGGGCGATGTGCCTCGCCGGCCTGGTCCTGCTGCTGCACCGGCGCCTCACCGAGCCGCGCATCCGTGCCACCACGCGGGCGATGGACCTGGCGGTGCTCTACCTGCTGCTCGCGCAGCTGCTGCTCGGGCTGTACAGCATCACGGTCTCCTGGCAGCACCGCGACGGCGAGGAGATGCTGAAGCTGGTGAGCTGGGCGCAGCACATCGCCACCTTCCGCGGCGACGCCGCCGGCTTCATCGCCGACGTCGCGCCGGTGTTCAAGGCGCACCTCGTGCTCGGCCTCACCATCTTCCTCGTGTTCCCGTTCTCGCGCCTGGTGCACATCTGGAGCGGCTTCGGCGCGCTCGCCTACCTGACGCGCGCCTACCAGATCGTGCGCAGCCGCGGCTGACACGGGCTCTGAAGTAGAATTGCGCCGCACCAGGACTACGACGGAACGGCGATGAAGATCCTGCTGGCGGTGGACGGCTCGAAGTATTCGCTCGACGCGGTCGATTGCCTGATCGAGCACGCCGACTGGTACCGCGAGAAGCCCGAGGTCGAGCTGGTGACGGTGCACCTGCCGGTGCCGCAGCTGCCGCGCATGGGCATGGTGGTGAGCAAGCAGCAGATCGAGCGCTACTACGAGGAGGAAGGGCGGGCGAGCCTCGCGCAGGCGCAGGCGAAGCTGGGCGCGGCGGGAATCAAGTACAACTCGCGCGTGCTGGTCGGCCCGATCGCCGAGTCGCTCGTGGCGCACGCGAAGAAATACGCCTGCGACCTCATCTATATCGGCACCCACGGCCGCACCGTGACCGGCAAATTGCTGCTCGGCTCGGTGGCGACCAAGGTGATGCACATCTCGACGGTGCCCGTCCTGCTCGTGCGCTAGCGCAGATCAAGTACTATCCGCAGTTCGATCATGCGGATAGCGCTATTCCTGGCCGTAGTTTCCCTATCGTGCGCGAGCGCGGCGCTCGCCCAGGCGCCGAAAAACGCAGCCAAGGGGCCGGCGAAGGGCCCGCCCGCGATGCCGGTCAAGGCGGCGGTGGCCAAGCTCGCGCCCGCGGTCGACGAGGCGAGCGCGGTCGGCACGCTGCGCGCCGACGAGGCGGTGACGATCCGCCCCGAGATCGCGGGGCGCGTGGCGGAGATCCGCTTCAACGAGGGCCAGAGCGTGGCGCGCGGCGCGGTGCTGGTGCGGCTCGACCAGTCCGAGCTCGCGGCCGTCGCCGCCTCGAGCCGCGCCCAGCTCAGGCTGGAGGAGCAGAAGCTCGAGCGCGCGGTCGATCTGCACCAGAAAGGTTTCATCAGCCAGCAAGGCCTGGACGACCAGAAGACCAGCCTCGCGCGCGCCAGGGCCAAGCTGGCCGAGGACGAGGCGAGGCTCGCCAAGACCGAGATGCGGGCGGCGTTTCCCGGGGTCGCCGGTCTGCGGCAGGTGAGCCGGGGGCAGTACGTCGCGGCGGGTACCGACATCGTCCGGCTGGAGAAGATCGACGAGCTGAAGCTCGACTTCCGCGTGCCCGAGTCCTTCGTCGGCAAGCTGCGTGCGGGGCAGCAGGTGAAGGCGACCGTCGATGCCTATCCGGGGCAGGATTTCGGCGGCGCGATCTACGCCATCGAGCCGGCGGTGGACGAGGGCACGCGCACGGTGCAGGTGCGCGCGCGCGTTGCCAATTCCCAGCTCAGGCTCAGGCCGGGGATGTTCGCGCGCGTGCTGCTGCGGCTCGGGGTGCGCGAACGGGCGGTCTGGGTGCCCGAGGAGGCGATCATGCCGCGCGGGCAGGACAGCTACGTGTTCCGCGTCGTGGGCAACGCAAGCGGCGGGGGCAAGGCCGAGCTGGTGCGCGTGCAGACCGGCGCGCGCAAGGTGGGCGAGGTCGAGATCGTCAAGGGGATCGCCGCCGGCGACCTGGTCGTGACCGAGGGCACCCAGCGCGTCGCGCCGGGGGCCGCGGTCACGCCGATCCAGGAGCCGGCGGCCAAGGGCCCGGACGGGAAGGGCTAGCGCCTTGCGGCTGCCGGAGCTCTGCATCCGCCGCCCGGTGCTCGCCACCGTGATGAGCCTGATGATCGTGCTGGTCGGCGCGATCTCGTTCTCGCGCCTGTCGGTGCGCGAGTACCCGAAGATCGACACGCCCGTGGTTTCGGTCCGCACGGTCTACAAGGGCGCCAGCGCGCAGGTCATCGAATCGCAGATCACGCAGCCGCTCGAGGACTCGCTCGCCGGCATCGAGGGCGTGCGCACCGTCAAGTCGGTGTCGCGCGAGGAGGTGTCGCAGATCACGGTAGAGTTCGTGCCCGAGCGCAACGTCGACGCGGCCGCCAACGACGTGCGCGACCGCGTGGCGCGCGTGCGCGCGTCTCTGCCCGAAGCGGCCGACGATTCGGTGGTGTCCAAGATCGAGGCCGACGCGCAGGCGATCATCTGGCTGGGGCTGTCGAGCGACAAGCACGGCGCGCTCGAGATCACGGACTACGCCGAGCGCACCATCGTGGATCGGCTGAAGACCCTGCCCGGGGTGGCCTCGGTCATCATCGGCGGCGGACGGCGTTATGCCATGCGCCTGTGGCTCGACCGGGAGAGGCTGGCGGCGTACTCGCTGACGCCGCAGGACGTGGAGAACGCGCTCAGGCGCCAGAACGTCGAGATCCCCGCCGGGCGCATCGAGTCCGCGCAGCGCGAGTTCACGGTGCTCGCCGAGGCCGACCTGCGCACCGCCGCGCAATTCAACGACATGATCGTCACCGAGAGCCGCGGCTACCCGGTGCGGTTGCGCGACGTGGGCAGCGCGCGCCTCGGCGCCCTCGACGAGCGCAGCGTGGTGCGCCGCAATGGCAAGCCCGGCATGGGCATGGGGGTGGTGAAGCAGTCCACCGCCAACACGCTCTCGGTGGCGCAGGCGGTGAAGCAGGAGATCGCGCGCATCCAGCCGACGCTGCCCGCAGGCATGCAGCTGCAGATCGCGTTCGACTCGTCGCTGTTCATCGAGCGCTCGATCGACGCGGTCTACCGCGCGATGGCCGAAGCGGTGCTGCTGGTGATGGCGGTGATCTTCGTGTTCCTGCGCTCGCTGCGCTCGACGCTGATCCCGTTCGTCACCATCCCGGTGGCGCTGGTCGGGTCGTTCTTCTTCCTGTACCTGCTCGGCTTCACGATCAACGTGCTGACGCTGCTCGGCGTGGTGCTCGCCATCGGCCTGGTGGTCGACGACGCCATCGTGGTGCTGGAGAACTGCCACCGCCACGTCGAGATGGGCAAGCCGCCGGCGCAGGCCTCGGCCGATGGCTCGCGCGAGATCGCCTTCGCGGTGGTGGCGATGTCGCTCACGCTCACCGCGGTGTTCGCGCCGGTCGCCTTCGTCCCCGGCAACACCGGCAAGCTGTTCTCCGAGTTCGCGCTCACCGTGGCCTCCGCAGTCGCGGTCTCGGGTTTCGTCGCGCTGACGCTCACGCCGATGATGTGCGCGAAGATCCTGAAGGAGCACGAGAAGCACGGCGGCCTGTACCTCGCGATGGAGCGCTTCTTCACCCGCATGACGAACGCGTACCGCCGCGCGGTGGCGGGAGTGCTCGCGTGGCGCTGGGCGGTCGCCGGCGTGTTCGCGCTGGTGATCGCCGCCACCGCCGGGCTGGTGACGGTGCTCAAGCAGGAGCTCTCGCCGCTCGAGGACCGCGGCTACTTCCTCACGCTGATCATGGCACCCGAGGGCGCCTCGATGGAATACACTGACGGCTACGTGCGCGCGGTCGAGCGCATCTACGCCGACGTGCCGGAGATCCGCAGCATGTTCGCGGTGGTGGCGCCCGGGCTGGAGCGCCCGAATCCGGTCAACTTCGGCATCACCTTCGCGCAGCTCACGCCATGGGAGGAGCGCAGCCGCAAGACGCAGCAGATCACGGCCTCGGTGGCGCCGAGGCTGTTCGGCACGCTGCCCGGCGTGCTCGCCTTCCCGGTGAATCCGAACTCGCTCGGCCAGGGCTTCCGCACCCCGCAGGTGCAGTACGTGGTGCAGGGCAACTCCTACGAGGAGCTTGACGTCTCGGTAAGCAGGCTTCTGGAGAAGACGAGAGAGTCGACCTCGATCGTCAACGCCGATTCCGACCTCAAGCTCAACAAGCCGCAGCTCTCGGTCGACATCGACCGCGAGAAGGCGGCGGCGGTCGGCGTCGACGTCGAGGTGATCGGCCGCACCCTGGAAACGCTGCTCGGCGGCCGCCAGGTGACGCGCTTCAAGCGCGAGGGCAAGCAGTACGACGTCATGGTGCAGCTCGAGGCCAAGGACCGCAATACGCCCGCCGACCTGACCTCGATCTACGTGCGCGCCCGCGACGGCAGCCTGGTGCAGCTCGCGAACCTGGTGCGCGTGCGCGAGACGGTCGCGGCGAAGGAGCTCAACCACTTCAACCGCCAGCGCGCCGCCATCATCTCGGCCAACGTCGCGCCCGGCGCGACGCTGGGCGAGGCGCTCGATTTCCTGGATCTTGTTTCAAAGGAAATCCTGCCCGAAACCGCCCGTACGGATCTCGACGGCGTGTCGCGCGAGTTCCGCGAGTCCGGCGCCGGCCTCGTGTTCGTGATCGTGTTCGCGGCGCTGTTCATCTACCTCATGCTGTCGGCGCAGTTCGAGAGCTTCGTCTCGCCGTTCGTCATCATGCTGACCGTGCCGCTGGCCGGACTGGGCGCGCTGCTCGCCCTCTATCTCACCGGCGGCACGCTCAACGTGTATTCCAAGGTGGGGCTGGTGATGCTGATCGGCCTGATCACCAAGCACGGCATCCTGATCGTCGAGTTCGCCAACCAGCTGCGCGACCGCGGCATGCCGGCCGCGCAGGCGGTGGTCGAGGCGGCGACGCTGCGCCTGCGCCCGATCCTGATGACCACCGGCGCGATGGTGCTCGGCGCGCTGCCGCTCGCGCTCGCGCTGGGGGCCGGCGCCGAGGCGCGCCAGGCGATCGGCTGGGTCATCGTCGGCGGGCTGATGGTCGGAACGCTGTTCACCCTGTTCGTGATCCCGACCGCGTACCTGCTGCTCGCGGGCGGGCGGCGGGCGGCCGCTGCGCAAGCCGATGGCATCCAGGCTGCTTGAAGGCGACAGCGCGCTGGTGACCGGCGCCGCTCAGGGCATCGGCCAAGCGATCGCGCGCGCGCTCGCAGAGGAAGGGGCGGAGGTTCTGGCGGTTGACAGGGAATTCGATTTGTCTAAACCGGGAATGGCCGAGAAACTTTCCCGCCATGCCATTCAAACCCTCGAAACCGTCTCGATCTTCGTTCACGCCGCATCTCCACCTCGAAAGGAAGACCAAACAGCGCTCGCAGTGACCGAAGCGCAGTGGCGCGAGATGCTGGAAGTGCAGCTCAATTCCGGCTTCCTCATGGCGCAGGCGCTCGGCCGGCACATGAAGGAGAAGAAGATCCGCGGCCGCATGCTCTTCGTCACCTCGCTGCACGCCGATTCGCCGAGGAACCTCCCGCACTACAGCGCCGCAAAAGCGGGGCAGACGATGGTGATGAAGGAGCTGGCGCGCGCACTGGGGCCGCACGGCATCCGCGTCAACGCGCTCGTGCCGGGCGCTTTCCCGGGCGCCGGCTTCAAGGGCGCGCCGGGCCTCGTGGACAAGATTGCGCTCGGGCGCCTCGGCAAGCCCGGCGACATCGCGCCGATGGCGGTGGCGATCCTCTCGGAGAAGTACGGCGCCTACATGACCGGGTCGTCGGTACTGGTCGACGGCGGCATTGCCTTGTACAACTGGCTGGACGCAAACCCATGAGATATCTTGTCAAGCAGTCGGAGGTGACGCCGTACTCTCCCGCCAACCACATCGGCACGAGGAATTTCCGGCTCATCGGGCCCGAGACGGTCGGCGCCAAGCAGGTCGAGGTGCTGGTGGGCGAGCTCGAGCGCGGCAAGGGCGCGCTGCCGCACGCGCACCCGGGCATCGAGCAGGTCTGCTACCTGCTGGAAGGGGAGGCCCACGTAGAGGTCGCGGGCGAAAAATTCGAGATGAAAGCGGGCGAGGCCTGTTACTTTCCGCCCGACGCGATGCACCTTTTCATCGTCACGAGCGACCGGGCGCGCGTGCTGGTGATCTACGCGCCGCCCTACGGCGAGCATCCCGCGCGACGGGTCACGCCATCCGGCGCCTGAGCTCGCCCTCGACCGCGTCGAGGAACCCGTCGGTGGTGAGAAAGGGATGGTCGGGCCGGATCAGCGCCGCGAGATCCTTGGTCATCCTCCCCGACTCCACCGTGTCGACGCAGACCTTCTCCAGCAGCAGCGCGAAGGTCTCCACCAGCGGCGTGCTGTCCATGCGCGCGCGGTACTGCAGGCCGCGGGTCCAGGCGTAGATCGACGCCATCGGGTTGGTCGAGGTGGGCTTGCCCTGCTGGTGCATGCGGTAGTGGCGCGTCACCGTGCCGTGCGCCGCCTCGGCCTCGACCGCGCTGCCGTCGGGCGACATCAGCACCGAGGTCATGAGGCCGAGCGAGCCGTAGCCCTGCGCCACGGTGTCGGACTGCACGTCGCCGTCGTAGTTCTTGCAGGCCCAGAGGTAGCCGCCGCTCCACTTCAGGTTGGAAGCCACCATGTCGTCGATCAGGCGGTGCTCGTAGCTGAGGCCGGCGGCGGCGAAGCGGTCCTTGAACTCGGCGTCGAAGATCTTCTGGAACAGGTTCTTGAAGCGGCCGTCGTAAATCTTGAGGATGGTGTTCTTGGTCGACAGGTAGACGGGGTAATTGCGCTGCAGGCCGTAATTGAAGCAGGCGCGCGCGAAGCCCTTGATCGACTCGTCCAGGTTGAACATCGCGAGCGCCACGCCCGCCGCGGGCGCCTTGAACACCTCCTTTTCCTCCGCCGGTCCGCCGTCGGCGGGGTGGAAGGAGAGCCTGATCGTGCCCGCGCCCTCGAAACGCAGCTCGGTGGCGCGGTACTGGTCGGCGAAGCCGTGGCGCGCCACCACCACCGGCTTGTACCAGTGCCCGACCAGGCGCGGCACGTTGCGGCAGATGATCGGCTCGCGGAAGATCGTGCCGTCGAGGATGTTGCGGATGGTGCCGTTGGGGCTCTTCCACATCTGCCTGAGGTTGAATTCCCTGACGCGCGCCTCGTCCGGCGTGATGGTGGCGCACTTCACCGCGACGCCGTGCTGGCGGGTCGCGTTGGCCGAATCGACCGTCACGCGGTCCTCGGTGCGGTCGCGGCTCTCGATGCCGAGATCGAAATACTTCAGCTCGATGTCGAGCCAGGGCAGGATCAGCTTGTCGCGGATCTTGTGCCAGATGATGCGCGTCATCTCGTCGCCGTCCATCTCGACGACCGGGTTCTTCACCTTGATCTTCGGCACCGGATCCTCCCTCCGGAGGTATGCTACGGTCATGCCCGCGCTGCCGCAAACGCAAGCCTGGTCGCCCCTGGCCGGAATCAGGGTGGCCGATTTCTCGCTGTTCGTGCCCGGGCCGTTCTGCTCGGCGATCCTCGCCGACCTCGGCGCCGAGGTGATCAAGGTCGAGGCGCCCGCGGGCGACCCGGGCCGCCGCTACGTGCCGGTGCAGTTCCGCACCGAGAACCGCAACAAGCGAAGCATTTCCCTGGACCTGAAGGGCGGCAAGTCGAAGTCCGTGGTCGAGCGGCTCGCGCGGCAGTCCGACATCGCGATCGAGGGCTTCAGGCCGGGAGTGGCGAAGCGCCTCGGCATCGATGCCGAGACGCTGCAGCGCTGCAACCCGGCACTCATCTGCTGCTCGATCTCCGGCTACGGGCAGACCGGGCCATGGCGCGAGCGCCCGGGGCACGACGTCAACTACGTCGCGGCGGCGGGCGCGCTCGCCTTTCCCGGCCAGTGGCTGCAGCCCCCGGTGCGCTCGAGCCTCGCCATCGCCGACATGGCGGGCGGCGCCTTCGCGGCCATCGCCATCCTGTCTTCCTTATATGAGAGAAACCGGACTGGAAAAGGCACGCACGTGGATTTGTCGCTGTTCGAGGCGGCGTTCTTCTGGGCGGCGATGCGCCACAGCCTCGACCCGAAGGTCGATGCGCGCGCGCACCTGTTCCCCGTGAACGACGTGTTCGAGACCGCGGACGGCATGCGCCTGACGCTGGGGATTCTGGAAGAGCATTTCTGGGAGAATTTCGTGAAGTTTGTACCGGAGCTAGCGGACGAGGAGTTCGCCACGGATCAGAAACGCCGTGCCAACGGGGATCGTCTGTCGTCCCTGATCGAAAAAGCGATTCGAAACAAAAACGCAGCAGAGTGGCTCGCGCTCTGCGACGAGCACGACGTCCCGGTCGATCTCTGCGTCACGCCCGCTGAAGCGGCGGAGCTGGAGCAGATCCGCGCCCGCCAGGGGGTCGCCAGCGCGGGCAAGGAGCGCTTCGCGCTGTTCCCGGCGTTCGCCGACGGCGCGCGCGCCGGGCGCCTGCAGCGCGGCGTGCCGAAGCTCGGCGAGCATACGCGCGAGGTCCTGGTCGAGCTCGGCTTCGACGACGGCGAGATCGCGCAAATGGTTTCGTCGGGCGCCGTGAAGACCGGCTAGCGCACGATGGATTTCGCCTTCACCCAGGAGCAGGAGCAGATCCGCGAGGCGATCGCCAAGGTCTGCGCGCGCTTCGACGACGCCTACTGGCTGAGCAGGGACAAGGCGGGCGGTTTCCCGACCGAGTTGCACCAGGCGCTCGCGAAGGACGGCTGGCTCGGCATCGCCATGCCCGAGCAATACGGCGGGTCGGGCCTCGGCATTACCGAGGCGGCGGTCATGATGCAGGCGATCGCCGAATCGGGCGCCGGCTTTTCCGGGGCGTCGGCGGTGCACATGAACATCTTCGGCCTCAATCCCGTCGTTGTCTTTGGAAATGACGAGCAGAAGCGCAGGATGCTGCCGCCGCTCATCGCCGGCAAGGAGCGCGCCTGCTTCGCGGTGACCGAGCCGAACACCGGCCTCGACACCCGCAGCATCAAGACCGAGGCAGTGAAGAAAGGGAAGAACTACATCGTCACCGGTCAGAAGGTGTGGATCTCTACCGCGCAAGTCGCGGAAAAAGTTCTCTTGTTGACAAAGTCAGGATCAGGATTGACGCTCTTCTACACGGACTTCGACCGCAAGTACATCGAGGTGCGCGAGATCGACAAGATGGGGCGCATGGCGGTGGACTCGAACCAGGTCTTCTTCGACGGCCTGCCGGTGCCGGAGGCGGACCGCCTGGGCGAGGAGGGCAAGGGCTTCGAGTACATCCTGCACGGCATGAACCCCGAGCGCATCCTGATCGGCGCGGAGTCGGTGGGGCTGGGGCGCTGCGCGCTCAAGCGCGCCGCCGCCTATGCCAAGGAGCGCGTCGTCTTCAACCGCCCGATCGGCAAGAACCAGGCGATCCAGCACCCGCTCGCCGCCAACTGGATGGCGCTCGAGGCGGCCAACCTGATGGCGTTCAAGGCCGCCTGGCTCTACGACACCGGCAAGCAGTGCGGCGCGGAGGCGAACTCGGCCAAGTACCTCGCGGGCGAAGCCTGCTTCGACGCCTGCCAGCAGGCGGTGATGACCCTCGGCGGCTTCGGCTACGCCAAGGAGTACCACGTCGAGCGCTACCTGCGCGAGTCGCTCGTGGGCCGCATCGCGCCGGTGAGCCCGCAGCTGATCCTGTGTTTCATCGCCGAGCGCGTGCTCGGCCTGCCGAAGTCGTACTAGGGAAGATCTGGGCTTTTCCGGTATTGTCCGAGTGGCTGGTCAGGCGGATGATGTCCGATGAAATCGAGCGAGAGTTTGTTGCACCCTAACGGAAGGGGGACGGCATGGAAACGGTATCGCAAGTCTTGTTCTGGGTCGGATTGGTTTCGATTCCGCTGTCGTGGCTGGTGTGGTTTTTCGGGCCGCAAATCGAGGTCGGGCGGCATGTCCTCAGCAAAATTACCGATCCCGCGCTGCAGGCGGCGCTGAAGGAAGCTCACGCGGAACGCTGGGGAATCTTCGTCGGACTTTGGCCGGCAACGCTTTTCGTGCTCAGCTTTATCCTCGAGAAGAGAGTTTGAGGTCCGCGCCGGCGCGGCCTCATTTCTCCGGCAGCGTGCGCAACAGCGCCGCGTAATCCCCGGGCGAATTGTAGGCCTGCGCCGAGAGCCGCAGCCAGCGCGCGCCGCCGATCTGCATCACCGCCACGACCGTGCGGCGCAGGGTGAGATAGCGGGACATCAAACGGGCGGGATCGGAGCGCTGCAGGGAATCCGGCAGGCGCACGGCCATCATCGAGCCGTGCAGCTCCGGCGGCCCGTCGAGCGGCATGCCCCAAGCCCTGGAAATTGCCGTCGCCGATTCGATCGCGAGGCGATGGTTATGCGCGCGCAGTCTTTGCGGATTCAATCTTGAATAAAAATCGAGAGCGGCGGTAATTGCGAGCCAGGCCGAGAAATCGCGTGTGCCGGTCCAGTCGAACTCGGCGGCGAGGCCCTTGCCGTAGCCGTGCGAGATCGCGAGCGGATGCAGGCCGCGCTGCGCGCTTTTGCGCGCCCAGAGGAAGCCGCAGCCCTTGGGCGCGAACAGCCACTTGTGGCAATTGCCCGTGTACCAATCCACGCCGAGCGAGGCGATGTCCAGATCGAGCTGGCCCGGCGCGTGCGCGCCGTCGATCAGAACCTGCACGCCGCGCCGGCGCGCGAGCGCGGCGAGCCGCTTCACCGGAAAGATGAGACCAGTGGGCGAGGAAACGTGGTCCAGCACGAGCAGGCGGGTTCGCTTGCCGATGTTGTTCTGGATCGAAGCAATCAGGTCCGATTCGTTTTTCACGGGAAGGTCAATTCGAGCCTCAACCAACTTCGCGCCCGTACGGCTGCATACGTAGCGCATCGCCTGGCGCACCGCGTTGTAGCCGTGCGTGGTGGCGAGGATCTCGTCGCCGGGGCGCAGCTCGAGCGAGCGCAGGACCGCGTTGGCGCCCGAGGTCGCGTTCTCCACGAAGACAAGATCTCTTTCACTGCAGGACAAAAACCCGGCCAAGCGCGCTGCGGCGTCGCGCAGCGCGCCGGGCAGGATCTCGCGCACGAAGCGGTCCGGGTTGGCTTCCATGCGCCGCTGCCAGCGCCGCGCCGCGGCGAGCACGCGGCGCGGCGTGGTGCCGAACGAGCCGTGGTTGAGAAAGGCGGTGCCGGGCTCGAGCAGGAAGCGCCGGCGCAGCGGCCAGCCGAACGCGCTCATGCCGAAGTCTAGCCGCGAAAATCGGGGACAGACCACGTTTTCTCCGGGAAAATGCGGTCTGTCCCTGTTTTGGGCGGCGCCCCTGGAATACCTCTTTGTGCTTGCCGTCGGGCTGGTCGCCGGCACGCTGAGCGGCATCGTCGGCTTCGGCTCGTCGGTGATGCTGATGCCGGTGCTGGTGATCGCCTTCGGTCCGATCCAGGCCGTGCCGATCATGGCGATCGCGGCGATCCTGGCGAACCTCTCGCGCGTCATGGTGTGGTGGCGCGAGGTGGACTGGCGCACCTGCGCCGCGTACTCGGTGAGCGCGGTGCCGTTCGCCGCGCTCGGGGCGCGCACGCTGCTGGTGGTGCCGGCACAGGCGGTGGAGATCGCGCTCGGCGCTTTCTTCATCCTCATGATCGGCGTGCGGCGCTGGATGGCCGCGCACCGCCTGCGGCTGCGCCTCTGGCAGCTCACGGCGCTCGGCGTGCCGATCGGCTTTCTCACCGGGATTGTCGCTTCGACCGGGCCGATCACCGCGCCGATCTTCCTCGCCGCCGGGCTCGTGAAAGGAGCCTTCCTTTCCTCTGAAGCCTCGGCCTCGCTCGCGGTGTACTTCGCCAAGGCGCTGGTGTTCCGCAATTTCGGCGTGCTGCCGCTCGAGATCGCGCTCAAGGGGCTGATCGTAGGCTCGACGCTGATGGCGGGCGCATTCATCGCCAAGCGCTTCGTGCTGCGCATGGAGCCAGGGCATTTCAACGTGCTGATGGACGCGCTGATGCTGATCTCGGGGACGGCGCTGCTACTTGCGGCGGCCTTCTGAGTTAAGCTTCGCTCATGAGCGAGGCGCTTCCGGTCGTCGGCCGCGGCTTCTACTACGAGGACCTGCGGCCGGGCTTCCGCTT
Source organism: Betaproteobacteria bacterium (assembly GCA_016177575.1). GTDB lineage: Bacteria > Pseudomonadota > Gammaproteobacteria > Burkholderiales > SG8-39 > RBG-16-66-20. Next base: position 3,860 of record JACOVA010000008.1, on the reverse strand, counting down.
CCGCACCCACCGGCGCACCCTCGCCGAGTCGGACCTCGCCAGCTTCGTCAACCTCACCTGGCTCACCGAGGAGCTGTTCGCCGTCGCCGACGATGCCGGGCGGGTGCTGAAGGGCAGGCCGGTGCCCGCGGCGCTGGTCTATTCCTGCGCCGAGGGGCTGCTGCTGCCGACCATGCAGGACACCGGGCTCGCCTTCCTCAACGCCACGCTCGACGTCAAGGGGCCGACCGTGATCGGCGACACGATCCACGTCGAGTCGGAGGTGACCGAGCAGCGCCTCACCTCCAGGGGCGACCGGGGCCTGGTGCGCTTCGCCAACAAGGTGATCAACCAGAAGGGCGAGACCGTGCTCGAGTACAACCCGCTGCGCATGCTGAAGCGAAAGCCGTGATCGATCGCATCGACCACGTCGTCCTGACGACCAGGGATCTGCCTTCCTGCCTGCATTTCTACGGCGAGGTTCTCGGCATGAAGGTCGAAAAATTCGAGACTCCGGGCGCCACGCGGCTCGCGCTCAAGTTCGGCCGGCAGAAGATCAACATCCACGAGTGGGGCAAGGAATTCACGCCGCGCGCGCACGTTGCCGCGCCGGGGACGCTTGATTTGTGCTTTATTTCCGAGGTCCCGCTCGAGAAAGTTATGGAAAAACTAAATTCGTCGAATATCAAGATTCTCGAGGGCCCGGTCATGAAGACCGGCGCCACCGGGCCGATGCGCTCGGTGTACGTGCGCGACCCGGACCTCAACCTGGTCGAGATCTCGGTCTACAATGGCTAGCTGGAGGAGGCGACCATGTTAAAACTACTACTGCGGGCGGCGCTCGCGCTGCCGATTGCCGCGTCGGCGCAGACCCTGGGCTTCGGCACCGCGCCGCAGGGCACGATCGGCTACAACATGGGCTCGGCGATCGCCAAGGTCATCGCCGAGACCGAGAAGCTGCAGAGCCGCGTGCAGCCCTATTCGGGCTCGAGCGCCATCCTGCCGCTCGTCTCATCGGGCGAGCTCGACCTGTCGGTGTGCAACGTGCTCGAGGCGCAGGAGGCGGCGCTCGGCGCCGGACCGTACAACGGCCGCCGGCAGGCCAACCTGCGCGTGCTGGCGGTGATCTTCCCGATCCATGTCGGGCTGTTCGTGCGCAAGGACTCGCCGATCCGCTCGCTCGCCGACATCAAGGGCAAGCGCATTCCCTACGGCTACAGCGCGCAGCTGACCCTCAACCGCGTCAACCAGGCGCTGCTCGCCACCGCCGGGCTGAGCGAGAAGGACATCGTGCCGGTGATGGTGCCGAACGTGGCGCGCGGCGCCGACGACTTCGCCGAGGGCAAGGCCGACGCCGGATTCTTCGCCATCGGCGCGGCGAAGGTCACCGAGGTCGACAAGACCACGGGCGGCATCCGCTTCCTTTCGGTGCCGAACGATCCCCAGGGCGTCGCGGCGATGAAGAAGATCATCGAGTTCGCCTACGTCAACGAGGTCAAGCCTTCGCCCGCCTTCGCCGGCATCGCCGAGCCGACGCGGCTCATGGCCTACGACTACCTGGTGGTGGCCGGCGCGCACGTCAAGGACGAGGTGATCTACAAGGTGGCGCGCGCGCTGCACGACCACAAGGCGAAGCTGGTCGAGAGCCTGCGCGCCTTCGGCGGCTTCAATCCGGCGACCATGCACAAGGCGATGCCCGCGCCGTTCCATCCCGGCGCGCTCAAGTACTACAAGGAGATCGGGTTGCTGAAATAGCATGGCGCGACTGCAGTTCGCGCTGCAGGCGGCGCTGGTCGGCTGCGTCGTCGCCTGGGTCCTCGACCTGCAGCGCAGCCTGCTCGGCCTCAACCTCTATACCGAGCAGTTCCTGCTCGCCGTCCTCGGGCTGGCGATCGCATTGTGTTTTCTGGAGAAGCGCAGGACCCGGCTCGACGCGGCGGCGGGCCTGTTCGGACTGGCGCTTTGCCTGTACATCGCCTGGCGCTACCCGACCCTGGTCAACGAGCTGACCGCGCGGCCGCTCGACGGCGTGCTGATGTCGGCGGCGCTCGCCGTGCTGGTGCTCGAAGGCACGCGCCGCATGGCGGGGTTCTCGCTCGTCGGCATCACCCTCGCCGGGGTCGCTTACGCGATGCTCGGCGACCGGCTGCCCGGCGTGTTCCAGGCGCGGCCGGTGGATTTCACGCGCCTGCTGGTCTACCTGGGCCTGGACACCAACGCGCTGCTCGGCTCGCCGCTCGCGATCGCAATCGTGGTGGTGGTGCCGTTCATCCTGTTCGGCCAGCTGCTCGGGCGCTGCGGCGGGTCGGAATTCTTCACCGACCTGGCGAACGCCTGGATGGGGCGCTTCCGCGGCGGCTCGGCCAAGGTCTCGGTGGTGGGCTCGGCGCTGTTCGGCATGATCTCGGGCAGCGCGGTGGCCAACGTCTCGGCGGTCGGCGTGGTGACCATCCCGCTCATGAAGCGCTCGGGCTTCCCGGCGCAGATCGCCGCCGCGATCGAGGCCGTGGGCTCGACCGGCGGGCAGCTGATGCCGCCGATCATGGGCGCGGCGGCCTTCCTCATGGCCGAGGTGCTGCAGGTCCCGTACGTCGAAGTGATGGTCGCGGCGATCGTGCCGGCGTTTCTCTACTACCTGGCGCTGTTCTTCCAGGTCGACCTCGAGGCCGCCAAGCGCGGCATCCGCGGCGAGCCGGCGGAGCGCCTGCCGCAGGCGCTCGCCGTGCTCAAGTCCGGCTGGTACTTCCCGATCCCGTTCGCAGTGCTGATCTACGCGCTGGTGGTGCAGGGCATGCGCCCGGAGTACTGCGCGCTGCTCGCCTCGGCGGCGCTGATCGCCTGCTCGTTCGCCTTCGGCTACAAGGGCGAGCGCGTGCCGCCCGGCGCGATGCTGCGCGCGGTCGTCTCGACCGGCGGCGCGGTGGTCGACCTGATCCTGATCTGCGCCGTGGCGGGCATGTTCATCGGCATCCTCAACATCACGGGCCTCGCCTTCGGCATGACGCTGCAGCTGCTCGCCCTCACCGGCGAGAGCTTGCCGGTGATGCTCGCGCTGACCGCGGTCATGGCGATCCTGCTCGGGCTGGGGCTGCCCACCCTGGGCGTCTACGTCATCATGGCGACGCTGATCGCGCCGGCGCTGGTCAAGGTCGGCATCGCGCCGATGGCGGCGCACCTGTTCGTGCTCTACTTCGGCATCATGTCGATGGTGACGCCGCCGGTGGCGCTGGCGGCGTTCGCCGCCGCCAACATCGGCGGCGCCGAGCCGAACCGCACCGGCTGGGCCGCGGCGCGCATCGGCTGGGCGGCCTACATCGTGCCATTCCTGTTCGTGCTCTCGCCGAGCCTCCTGCTCTCGGGCGCGCCGCTCTCCGTCGCCTGGGCGGTGGCGAGCGCCGCGCTCGGCATCTGGCTCGGCACGATCGGCGTGGTGGGATTCTTCTACGCGCCGGTGCCGGGCGTGCGGCGCGCGCTGTTCGTCGCAGCGGGCGTAATGGCGCTGGTTCCCGCCGACATGTTCGCGGGCGCCTTCGTCAGCGACCTCGCCGGGCTCGCGCTCGGCGCGCTGCTGCTCGCGCGCGAGCTGCGCGCCAGGCTGGCTACGAAACCCGCACTTTGAGTCCCTGATTCTCGAGCATTCGTACCAGCGACCCCGCGTGCGCGCGGTCGCGCGCCTCGAGAACGAACTCGACCTCGGGCGACTTGACCGAGGCGGTGCCGAACACGCGCTGGTGCTGCACCTCGACGATGTTGCCTCCCGCCTCGCCGATCAGCGCCGCGACCTTCGCCAGGCTGCCGGCGACGTCGGGCATAGTGACGCGCAGCCGCATCAGCCTGCCGTCGCGCACCAGGCCGCGCATCAGCACCGCCGAGAGCAGACG
>JACOVA010000084.1 GCA_016177575.1 Betaproteobacteria bacterium | reverse complement strand
GTGGAAACGCAGAAGATCGTCGAGGCGATGCGCAAGGCCCAGCATTGACTTGATGCGTATCAAATTCAAGGGGCTACAGCTCTCCTAGCATCGGGAGGTGCTCCAACGCATCCATCTCGCCGGACAGTGGCTTTTCCTGAAAGTCGAAGGCGTGTTCAACCACGCCTTCGGCGAGCGGATGAATCCGCTCTACTACCTCGGGCCGATCTCCTACTACCTGATGTGGCTGGTGGTGGGCAGCGGCCTGTATCTCTACGCCTTCTTCGAGACCAGCATCCACGGCGCCTACGAGTCGGTGCAGGGGCTGAGCACCCAGCAGCCGTACCTGGGCGGCCTGCTGCGCAGCGTGCACCGCTACGCCTCCGACGGCGTGGTGATCACGATGCTGCTGCACCTCGTGCGTCACTGGTGCTTCGACCGTTACCGCGGCTTTCGCTGGTTCTCGTGGCTGAGCGGGGTGGCGCTGCTCTGGCTCGTGTACGCCTCCGGCATCAACGGCTACATGCTGCCCTGGGACCGGCTCGCGCAGTTCACCGTGATCGCCACCGCCGAATGGCTCGACTGGCTGCCGGTGTTCAACGGCGCGCTGGTGCGCAACTTCATCCTCCCCGAGAACGTCAGCGACCGGCTGTTCTCGCTGCTCTCCTTCATCCATATCGGCGTGCCGCTCCTGGTGCTCGCGGTGCTGTGGGTGCACACGCAACGCGTGCCGCAGGCGCGCACCGCGCCGCCCTGGCCCGTCTCGCTCACCCTCGCCGCGGCGCTCGTCGTCCTGTCGCTGCTGCGCCCGGCGCTGAGCCAGCCGCCGGCCGATGCAGCGCAAGGGGTAACGGCGATCGACTTCGACTGGTTCTACCTGCCGGTCTACGCGCTGCTCTACCGCTGGACCCCCGGCGAGGTGTGGCTGCTGGTCGGCGGCGCAACCATCGTATTCGCTCTGCTTCCCTGGCTGCCGCCGCGAAAGTCGGCAGGCGCGCATCACCTCTTCGTCCATCCCGACAACCGCATCCTCACGGTGCGCGCGGACGAGACGCTGCTCGACGCGGGCCTGCGCGAGGGCGTTGCGCTTCCATTCGATTGCCGCAACGGCGGTTGCGGCGAATGCAAAGCGCAGCTGCTGCACGGCACCGTGAGCTACGGCGCCTTCCAGCCCGAGGTCCTCACCGGCGAGGAGCGCGCCACCGGCAAGCTCCTGCTCTGCTGCGCGACGCCGCGCGCCGACGTCGAGATCGAGTACGTGCCGCGCGGCGCTCCCGGAGGCATTCCCGTGAGCGTGTGGCACGCGGTGGTCGAGCACATGCAGAAGCTCGCTCCCGACGTGATGCGCGTCACGCTCAGGCTCGAGGGCGACGGGGCGATCGAGTTCTATGCCGGGCAATACCTCAACATCCTGCTGGAGGACGGCGAGAAGCGGTCTTTCTCGTTCGCCACGCCGCCGGGTGCGGGCAACCGCATCGAGCTGCAGATCCGGCGCATCCCCGGCGGGCGCTACACCGGGCACGTGTTCGAGCGCATGCAGCCCGGCGACCGGCTGCGCTTCGAAGGCCCGCTCGGTTCCTTCTTCCTGCGCGAGGACTCGGAGAAGCCGATCATCTTCGTCGCCGGCTCTACCGGCTTCGCGCCGGTGAAGAGCATGCTCGAGTACGCGTTCCGGCGCGGCATCAAGCGCGAGATGATCCTCTATTGGGGCGTGCGCCGCCTGCAGGACCTGTATGCCGCCGAGCTGCCGCTCGCCTGGGAGCGCGAGCACGCCAATTTCCGCTTCATCCCGGTGCTCTCCGAGCCTGCGCCCGAGGACCGCTGGACCGGCCGCACGGGCCTGGTGCACGAGGCGATCCTCGCCGATTTTCCGAATCTCGCCGCCTACCAGGTCTACGCCTGCGGCTCGGCCGGCATGGTGCAGGCCGCCTACCCCGCCTTCAAGGAGCACGGCCTCAAACAGGACGACTGCTTCTCCGACGCTTTCCTGCTGCCGCCGCGGGTAAGCGCGCCGGCCAGCGATCTCGTCAAGCTCGGAGGCACGGCGTGAAGCAGGCCTTGCGCATCGCAGCGCAACTTGCGCTCTACGTGCCGCTGATGGCGCTGATCGGCTACTTCTCCGCGGCGCCGCGCTTCTCCCCGATCGGCGAGGGCGAGGCGCTGTTGCGCCTGTCGTTCGTCCATGCGGCACAGCGCAAGGAGCCGTGCCGCGAGCGCAGCGCCGCCGAGCTGGCGAAGCTCGCTCCGAACATGCGCGCCGCGCTCGACTGCCCGCGCGAGCGCGCGCCCCTGCTGGTCGAGCTCGAGATCGACGGCGGCGTCGTTTTGCGGCGCGAGGTGCCGCCGGCGGGGCTGAGACGCGACGGCAATGCCACCGTCTACTACCGGCTCCCGCTGCCTGCCGGACGCCACCGCATCGTGGCGCGGTTGCGCGACCGGCCCGAGGGCGGCTTCAACTACGTGCGCGAGCAAACGGTCGAGCTCGGTCCCGGGCGCGCGCTCCTGATCGACTTCGCCGCCGCGCAGGGCGGCTTCCTGTTCCGCGGCTGACATGATCGACCGGCTCTTCGATCGGGCGTTCGGCGCCGGCGCAAGCCCCCTGCGCCACCTCGGCACGCTGGGGTTCCTGCTCTTCTGGGTGCTCGCGGCGAGCGGCATCTACCTGTACATACGGTTCGAACCCAGCGTCGCGGGCGCCTACGACTCGATCGGCGGGCTGGAGCGATGGTTCGGCGGCGCGCTGCGCAGCGTGCATCGCTACGCGGCCGACGCCTTCGTCGTTGTCACGCTGCTGCACCTGGTGCGCGAGGCGGCGGCCGGGCGCTTCCGCGGCTTTCGCGCCTTTTCGTGGATCTCGGGCGTGCCCTTGCTGTGGCTGCTGTACGCCTCGGGCATCGTCGGCTACTGGCTGGTGTGGGACGCGCGCGCCCAGTTCTCGGCGCTGGCGACCGCGGAATGGTTCCATGGCGCCGGCATCGGCGCCGAGCCGATGGCGCGCAACTTCCTCGGCGCAGAGAGCGTCTCCGACCGCCTGTTCTCGCTGTTCGTGTTCCTGCACATCGGCTTGCCGCTCGCGCTGCTCGGCGCCATGTGGATCCACGTCCAGCGCCTCGGCCGTCCGGCGACGGTGGCGCCGCGCGCGCTCGCGCTCGGGACGATCGGCATGCTGCTCGCGCTCGCGCTCGCGCGCCCCGCGCTCTCGGAGCCGCGCTGGGATCCGCTCGGGGCGCCCGATTCGATCGCCATCGACTGGCTGGTGCAATTCGCGCACCCGCTGATGTACGCGACTTCGCCCTCCGCGCTATGGTCGTTCGCGCTGGGCACGACGCTGCTGCTCGCCGTGCTGCCCTGGCTCGGCGGGCGCAGGCACGCGCAGCCCGCCCGCGTAGACCCGGAGAACTGCAACGCCTGCGCGCGCTGCGTCGCCGATTGCCCCTACGAGGCCGTTCGCCTTTCGGGCGGCAAGGCCGAGGTGCTCGCCGGGCGCTGCGCCGGCTGCGGCATCTGCGCCGGGGCCTGCCCGTCCTCGACTCCGTTCCGCAGCGTGCGCGACCTCGTCTCGGGGATCGACCTCCCGGACCTGACCGTGCACGCGCTGCGCGACCGGCTGCAGGACGCGCTCGCCGGGCACCCGGACAGCGTGACCTTCCGCTGCCAGAGCTCCGAGGGCGTGCCGGGGGCGGGCGAGATCGGGCTGCGCTGCCTCGGCATGCTGCCCCCGTCCTTCATCGAGTTTGCATTGCGGAACGGCGCACGCCGCGTGCGCGCGATCGGCTGCCGGGAGGGCGAGTGCCCGTGGCGCCTGGGGCTGGAACTGAGCCAGGAGCGATTCGCGCGCAGGCGCGAGCCGCAGCTGCGTGCGAGCGTCCACGCGACCGTCCACGCGACCGGCAACGAGCATGAATACGCGTTCGCTCTTCGCTGACGCCGCCGGCGCCGCCGCCGCGGCGCGCTATGCGCTGCCGGTGCCGGCGGGGGAGCGCCGGGCGCTCGCCGCGGGCTGGTTGTGGCTCGCGCTCGCCGCGCTGGTCGGCTCGGGGCTGTTCTCGATCCTGCTCGTGCTCTCGCGCGCGCCCTACGTCAAGGAGCTGTTCCCGCTGGCCGATTTCTTCCGCGTCGCGCTGGTCGTGCACGTCGACCTCTCGGTGCTGGTGTGGTTCGCTGCCTTCGGCGGCATCCTGTGGACGCTGAACGGCAGCACGCGCCTGCTGGCGTGGAGCTGGGCCGCGCTCGCCCTGTGCGCGGTCGGGACGCTCGTCCTGTGCGCGGCCCCGTTCCTGGAGGCGGCGCCGCCGGTCATGAGCAACTACGTTCCGGTGCTCGACGGACCGGTGTTCCTGCGCGGGCTGCTCGTCTTCGCCGCCGGCTGCGCGCTGCTGGTGCTGCGCTCGATGCTCGCGGCACCGCGCGTAGGGACGCGACCCGACGGCGCGAGCGCCCTGCGCTTCGGCCTGAACGCCGCGCTCGTTTCGGCCGCGGTCGCGCTGATCGCGTTCGCCTGGTCCTGGTCGGCGCTGCCCTCGACGCTCGACGGCAAGGCCTACTACGAGGTGCTGTTCTGGGGAGGCGGCCACGTGCTGCAGTTCACCTGGACGCTGCTCATGTTTGCGGCCTGGCTGTGGCTCGCCGATGCGATCGGCGCGCGCGCGCCGCTCTCGCCGCGGATCGCGATCCTGCTGTTCGCGATCGGCCTGGCCTCGGTGTTCGCCACGCCGGTGCTGTATCTCGCCTACGACGTCGTCTCGCTGGAGCACTACCGGATGCAGACCTGGCTGATGCGCATCGGCGGCGGCCTGGCGATCGTCCCGTTCCTGCTCGCCGTCGCGCTGGCCGCGGCGAGCGCGCCGCGCGCAGCGCCGTCCACGCGGCCGCTGCGCGCCGCCCTCGCCTGGTCGCTCGCTCTGTTCGCCGCCGGGGGCCTGATCGGCCTCGCGATCCACGGCAGCAACGTGAAGATCCCGGCGCACTACCACGGCAGCATCGTCGGGGTGACGCTCGCCTTCATGGGTCTCGCCTTCCACCTGCTGCCGCGACTGGGCTACGCCGCGCCCGAACCGCGGCTCGCAACCCTGCAACCCTGGCTCTACGGCGGCGGCCAGCTGCTGCATGTGCTCGGCCTGCTGTGGTCGGGAGGCTACGGCGTGCAGCGCAAGGTGGCCGGCGCCGACCAGGTGCTGCGCGGCTTCGAGCAGGTCGCGGCGATGGGCCTCATGGGGCTGGGCGGCCTGCTCGCGGTCGCCGGCGGTATCCTCTTCGTGGTCGTCGTGCTGCGCGCGATGGCGACTCGCACATGGACCTCGTTTACTTCACCGTCGTAGCGGTCGGCATCTATTTCGTCGCCGACTGGCTGCTCGATCGGATCGAGCGCAGGCGCGGTGCGCGCTTCGAGAACCGGCAGATCGTGTTCTTCGCCATCATCCTGCCGCTCGCGCTGGCGACGTTCTGGCTGATGCGCATGCTCTCCGCCCCGGCCGGGGGCTGAGCAGGCACGCAGGCGCGGCGCGAATCCGCCTCAGGCCAGGCGGCGGATGTGCTTGCGGCGCTGCGCCTCGGATTCGAACTCTTCCAGGTCGGGGTCGAGGGCGTTGCGCGCCGAGACGATGCCGACCGGGGCGCCGTTCTCGACCACCGGCACGTGCCGGAAGCCGTGCTCGTGCATCATGAGCAGGGCGTAGCCGAAGGACTCCTCCGGCGCGACGGTCCTGGGCGACGCCGTCATCACGTCGGCCAGCCGGGTGCCCTGCGCGTCGAGCTCCTGCGCGAGCACCCGGAATACGGCGTCGCGCTCGGTGAAGATGCCGACCAGGCGGTTGTCTTCGACCACCATGACCGCGCTGACGTGCTTCTTCGCCATCATGCGGGCCGCTGCGCTGACGCTGGTGTGCGGCGGAGCGACCAGGAGCTTCTTGCGCTCCATGACGTTGCGAATCGGTTCGTTCAGCATGATCGGCCCGGGGCTCGGGTGTGCGATTGCCAGAGGCTAGTCAACCTGGATCGATCGGCCTTGACCGTGATCAAAGGTCGTGCAGACAGAGCGACGGCCAGTCGGCCGCTGGTCAGGAGAGCTGCAGCAGGCGCAACTCGGAATTGGTGTAGCGCAGGCGGATGGCGAGCATGCGCGCAAGGCCCTCGAGCAGGTTGATCGCGAGCCGCTTGTGCCCCTCGGCCAGCAGCGCATCGAAGCGCCGGCGCGACAGCGCGTAGACCTCAGTGTCGGAAAACGCGATCGCGTCCGCGGAGCGCGGGGCGCGGTCGAGGAACGCCATCTCGCCGATGAAGTCGCCGCGCCCGAAGGTCGCCAGGTGGTGGCTTTGCCTGGCGTCGAGCGGCAGCACGATGCGTACCGAGCCGCGCCGGATCAGGAACAGCTCGTCGCTCTCCTCGCCGCGCCTGAAGATCGGCTCGCCCGCCTTGAAGGCGCGCTGGTCCATGCACGCCTCGAGCGCGGCCAGGGTCTCCTGCTTGCGGCCCTTGAACAGCTCGACCTCGTGCAGCTCGAGCGGCCGTTCCGCGCCCCGCTCCAGCCGCGCGTCCTCGAGCACGCGGTTCTCCACCCACTCGAGCGCGGCGTCGAGCTCGTCGAAGGCGCGCGCGGCGTGCTCCTTCCTCACCAGCCCGACCTCGTCGAAATACTGCCGCATGTCCTGGCCGGTCGGCACGTTCTGCGGCAGCTGGCTGTAGATCAGCACCGCATTGCGCTCCGCCAGGACGTCCTCGATCAGCGCCAGCAGGTGGGCGGCGGTGACGTCCACCGACTGCACGCGCCGCATGTCGAGGATGACGTAGGTGCGCGTCTTCAGATCGGGCTCGAGCGCGGAGTAGAGCTGGCTGGTGGTGCCGAAGAACAGGCTGCCCTGCAGCTCGTAGATGACGGCGCAGTCGCCGCGCTGCTCGAGGATCTCCATCTCCTGCGGCAGGCGCGACTGCTTCGAACGGCTCTGGCTGCCCAGGGTGCGGCGGCGCACGATCGAGCCGCCGATCTGCTCGCGGATGAACAGCAGGATGGCAAGCGCGATGCCCACGCCAGAGGCCGCAATCAGGCTCACCGTCAAGGCGACCACGATCACGGCGACGATCACCACGAAGTCGAGGACCGTGGAGTGGTGGCGCAGCAGGTGCAGGCTGCTCCAGTCGAACATCCTGACCCCGATCACGATCAGGATGCCCGCCAGGGCCGCGATCGGGATCCACGGGATGACGTTGCCGAGGATCAGAAAGGCCGCCAGCGTGAGCAGCCCGGCGGTCAGGCCCGACAGCTGTGTGGCGCCGCCGCTCGACACATTGACCAGCGTCGCGCCCATGGTCCCGGCCCCCGGCATGCCGCCGACGGCCGCCGAGGCGAGATTGCCCAGGCCCTGGCCGATCAGCACGCGGTTCGAGTCGTGCCGCGTGCGCGTCAGCGCGTCAGTGACCACGCAGGTCTTCAGCGTGTCGATGGAGAGCAGCACCGCGAGCGTCAGTGCGGGCACGGCGATGCCGGCCAGCTCGCCCCCGCTCAGCGCGCCGAGCGTCTGCCAGCGTCCGACTATGGCGCTGAAGCTGACATCCGAGACGGTCAGCTCTCCCACCACGAGCGCGTTGCCGGCCAGCTCCAGCAGCGAGCGGTCGAACAGCCCGAGGCCGAAATAGGCGAGCACGCCGGCCGCCAGGCCGAGGATCGCCGCCGGCACCGCCTTGGTCAGCCTGGGCGCCGCCAGCATCACGGCCACCGTGGTCGCGCCGACCGCGATGCCCTGCCAGCTCCAGGCGGCAGGCAGGCGCAGCGCGTCCCACAGCAGCGCACCTTCCGGCGCGCCGAGAAACTTCGGCACCTGGCTGAGAATGATGATCAGGCCGACCCCGCTCAGGTAGCCGCTCACCACCGGGTACGGCATGTACTTGATCAGGCTGCCGATGCCGATCGCTCCGAACAGCAGCTGGAGGGCGCCGCCCGCGAGGCCCATGAGGATCATCATCAGGACCACGAGTTGCGGCGCGACTTCGTTCTGGGACGCCTGCAGCGCAAACGCCGCGAGCACCGCGGCGGCCGGCGCGCAAGGCGCGCTGATCAGCCGCTCGGCGCCGCCCACGGCGGAGGCCACGATGCCGAGCGCGGTCGCACCGAGGATGCCCGCGACCGCTCCCTGCGCCGCATAGCTGCTGCCGAGCGGGGAAAGGATCGTGACGCCGAACGCGATCGCCGAGGGCAGCGCGACGAGCATCGCCGCAAAGCCGCCCCACAGATCACCCCCCAGGTTTTCCCTGATCCTCACGGCCGCGCCATCGTAGTCAGCCGCCGCGCCGGCTGTATTGATGTGCCTCAATTCTGGCGGAGAGAGAGGGATTCGAACCCTCGATACCGGTTTAAGCCGGTATAACGCCTTAGCAGGGCGCCCCCTTCGGCCACTCGGGCATCTCTCCGGCGAAGGCGGGATTCTACCGGTTATGCCTTGGCATTGCGGTGGTCGGCGCGCTCGAGCAGCCACGAGAGGGCGAGCCCGATCACGAGGCCCCAGAACGGCGCGCCGATGTTGAGGATCGCGACGTCGGCGACGGTGACAATGAAAGTGACCGTGGCGCCGAGCGTGAAGCGCTCGCGGAAGGACACCGTGAACGCGGTCTGCAGCACGCGCAGCATCGCCAGCCCCGCGAGCGCGGCGATGAACGCGGGCGGCGTGGAGAGCAGCAGCCGCGTGAAGAAGGGCGCCGCGACGCCGAAAGCGAGCGCGAGCAGCCCCACGAAGATGCCGGCGGTATAGTGGCGGTGCTTCTCGCCGGAGGCGGAGATGATGGCGTTCACCGGGCCGGTGAGGCAGGTCGAGACAGCGCCGACCAGGCCGGAGACGAGCGAGCCCGCGCCGCAGGCTGCGGCGATCGCGTTGACCGGCGGGGCGTGGCCGGCCGCGTTCAGCACCGCGACGCCCTGCCCGTTCTGCACCACCAACACCGTTATTGCAAGCGGGACCACCAACTCCACCATCGCCTGCCAGGAAAACACCGGCAGGTAGAGGTTCGGCTGCGCGAGGCCGGCGCTCGCGCCGGCGGCTTCAAAGCGGCCAAGCAGCGCCACGAGGATCGCCCCCGCGACCAGCGCGCCGATGAGCGGCGGCAGGCGCCGCGCAAGCGCGGGCGCGGCGGAGAGCCCGAGGAACACGGCGGTCATCGGCGCGGCGATCCAGAAGTCATCGCGTATCGCGTGGACGAGATCGAGGCCGAAACGCAGGAACACGCCCGCCACCATTGCCATGACGATCGGCATCGGCAGGGCCTGCATCGCACGGCGCACCCAGCCGGCGAGCCCGAGCACGAGCATGAGCAGACCGGTGGCGAGGAACGCGCCGATCACCTCCGGGAAGGCGAGATGCCCGAGCGCCGGCCCGACCAGCACGGCGCCGGGAATGGTCCAGAAGAATACCAGCGGCTGCCGATATAGCCAGCAAAAGGCGATGCTGATCAGGCCGTTGAGGAAGAATGCGCCGAAGATCCAGGAAGAAAGGTCGGACTCGGCGAGCCCGCCGCGCGTGCCCACCGCGAGAATGATGGCGACCGGGCCGGAGGCGGCGAAGATGAACGCCACCAGCCCGTTGACCGCGTACAGCGCGCCGAAATCGGCCAGCGCCTGGCGCGGCGACGGCAGCGGCCGCAGCGGCTGCTCGAGCAGCATGGTCGCCGTCAGCCCGGGCTATTCCTGGTCGAGCTCGAACGCCTTGTGCAGCACGCGCACCGCGAGCTCGGCGTACTTCTCGTCGATCACCACCGAGATCTTGATCTCCGAGGTCGAGATCATCTGGATGTTGATGCCCTCCTCGGCGAGCGTGCGGAACATCTTGGCCGCGATGCCGGCGTGCGAGCGCATGCCCAGGCCCACGATCGAGACCTTCGCCATGCGGTCGTCGCCGGTGACTTCCCTGCACTTGATGTGCGGCTTGACCTGCTCGTTCAGCATCCGGATCGCCTTGGGCATGTCGCCGCGGCTGAGCGTGAACGACAGGTCGGTCATGCCGTCGTGGCTGACGTTCTGCACGATCACGTCGACGTTGATGCCGGCGTCGGCGATCGGGCCGAGGATCGCGTAGGCGATGCCGGGCTTGTCCGGCACCGCGTGCACGGTGATCTTGGCCTCGTCGCGCTGCGCTGCCACCCCTGAAACGACGGCTTTTTCCATGGCCATGTGCGGGTCTTCCTCGAAAGTGATCAGCGTTCCCGAGCGCGCCTCCTCCGCCACCGGCAGCTTCGGGTCGGTGAGGCTGGAGAGCACGCGCGTCGGCACCTTGTACTTGCCGGCGAACTCGACCGAGCGGATCTGCAGCACCTTGGAGCCGGCGCTCGCCATCTCGATCATCTCCTCGAAGGTGACGGTGTGCAGGCGCCGCGCCTCCGGCACGATGCGCGGGTCGGTGGTGTAGACGCCGTCGACGTCGGTGTAGATCTGGCACTCGTCGGCGCCGAGCGCCGCCGCGAGCGCCACCGCCGAGGTGTCCGAGCCGCCGCGGCCGAGCGTGGTGATGTCGCCCGCCTGGTCCACGCCCTGGAAGCCGGCGACCACGGCGACGCAGCCGTTCTCCAGGTCCTGGCGCAGGCGCACCTCGTCGATCTTGACGATACGCGCGCGTGTGTGAGCCGAATCGGTCAGCACCTTCACCTGCCAGCCGGCGTAGCTGCGCGCCTTGACGCCGAGCGCGAGCAGCGCCATCGCCAGCAGGCCGACCGTCACCTGCTCGCCGGTCGAGGCGATCACGTCGAGCTCGCGCGGGTCGGGATGCTCCTGCACGCCCGCGGCGAGCGAGAGCAGCCGGTTGGTCTCGCCCGACATCGCGGAGGGAACCACTACCAGCCGATGGCCGGCCGCATGCCACTTGGCGACGCGCCAGGCGACGTTGCGGATGCGCTCGATCGTGCCGACCGAGGTGCCGCCGAACTTCTGGACGATAAGGGCCATGCCTTCAGGAAGATGCGCGGAGCAAGCGTGGAATTTTACCGGATGGTGCTAGACTGCCCGCCGCTCATGCCGACGCTGCTCGAAGTCCAGGAGCTGAAAACCACGTTCACGACCGCCGCCGGCCTGGTGCGCGCGGTCGACGGCGTGTCCTGGGAGGTCAACGAAGGCGAGACCGTGGCGCTGGTCGGCGAGTCCGGCTGCGGCAAGTCGGTGAGCGCGCTCAGCATCATGCGCCTGGTGGCGCCGCCGACCGGGCGCATCGAGAGCGGCCGCATCCTCTACAAGGGGCGCGACCTGCTCGCCCTCACCGAGCCCGAGATGCAGCGCGTGCGCGGCCGCGAGATCGCCATGGTGTTCCAGGAGCCGATGACCTCGCTCAATCCCGTGCTCACGATCGGCCGCCAGCTCACCGAGGGCCTCGAGATCCACATGCACATGGACCCGCCCGCAGCGCGCGTGCGTGCCATCGAGCTGCTCGGCATGGTCGGCATCCCGGATCCGGAGCGGCGCCTGGCGCAGTACCCGCACCAGTTCAGCGGCGGCATGCGCCAGCGCATGATGATCGCCATGGCGCTCGCCTGCAATCCGTCGCTCATCCTCGCCGACGAGCCGACCACCGCGCTCGATGTCACCATCCAGGCGCAGATCCTCGAGCTGATGCAGTCGCTCTCGCGCAAGCTCGGCGTCGCCATGCTGATCATCACCCACAACCTCGGCGTGGTTGCGCGCTACGCCGACCGGGTCAACGTCATGTACGCCGGGCGCATCATCGAGCGCGCCAGCGCCGAGGAGCTCTACGCCAATCCGCGCCATCCCTATACGCTGGGCCTGCTGCGCTCGGTGCCGCGCCTGGACGAGCCGCGGCGCGCGCGCCTCGACCCGATCGAAGGCCAGCCGCCCGACCTGACCCGCCTGCCGCAGGGCTGCTCCTTCACGCCGCGCTGCGCCTTCAAGGTCCGGCGCTGCGACGAGCAGGCTCCGGAGCTGGCCGCAGCCGGGCCGGGCGGCCACGTCTCCGCATGCTGGGAATCCACGCGCCTGACCAAGCAGGATGCCGCCTGAGCCGGACGTGAAGCAGCCGCTGCTCGAGGTCAAGGGCCTCGTCAAGCACTTTCACGTCGGCGGCGGCATCCTGGGCAGCCCCGGGGGGACGGTGCGGGCGATCGACGGCATCGATTTCACGATCCGCCGCGGCGAGACCCTCGGCCTGGTCGGCGAGTCGGGCTGCGGCAAGACGACCACGGGGCGCTGCATCCTGCGGCTCGAGCAGCCGACCGGCGGACGGATCGTCTTCGAGGGCAGGGACATCACGGCGCTGGGGGAGGTCGAGCTGCGCTCGGTGCGCCGCCGCATGCAGGTGATCTTCCAGGACCCCTACTCCTCGCTCAATCCGCGCATGTCGATCGGCGAGATCCTCGCCGAGCCGCTCCAGGTACACGGCATCGTCAAGGACAAGGCCAAGCGCGCCGATCGCGTGCGCGAGCTGCTCGAGCAGGTCGGGCTGCTGCCGCGGCACGCCGAGCGTTATCCGCATCAGCTCTCGGGAGGCCAGCGCCAGCGCGTCGGCATCGCGCGCGCGCTCGCCATGGAGCCCTCGCTCATCATCTGCGACGAGCCGGTCTCGGCACTCGACGTCTCGATCCAGGCGCAGATCATCAACCTGCTCGAGGACCTGCAGGCGCGCTATCACCTCACCTACCTCTTCATCGCCCACGACCTGTCGGTGGTGCGCCACATCTCGGACCGCGTCGCGGTCATGTACCTGGGCAAGATGGTCGAGCTGGCCGACCGCCAGGCGCTGTACGAGAACCCGCTCCATCCCTACACGCGCGCGCTGCTCTCGGCGGTGCCGATCCCGGATCCCCGCATGGAGGCGCGCCGGGAGCGCATGGTGCTGCGCGGCGAAGTCCCCAGCCCGCTCAATCCCCCTACCGGCTGTGTGTTCCATCCGCGATGCCCGGTCGCCGTCGGTCGCTGCAGTGCGGAAATTCCGCCGCTGAGGGAAATCAAGCCCGGCCACTGGGCGGCCTGCCACCTGGCATAAATCGTTGCCTTGACCTGTTCGCTTGACAGGTCCGCAACGCAGAACTTAATTTGCAGGGCCGCAGTCCTCACAACTTCTGGAGGGGGAGTCCATGAGGCAATTCCGCAGTCTTTTCGCCCTGCTCGCCATCGCCGGCCTTGCGCTGCCGGCAACCGTCCAATCGCAGCAGCCGCGCTACGGTGGCGAGCTGGTCTTCCCGGTTCCGTCCGAGCCGCCCTCGTACGACGGCCACCGCGAGGAGACCTTCGGCCTGATCCACCCGTTCGCGCCCTTCTACAACACCCTGCTGCGCGTGGACCCGAACGACCCCAGCGGCACCAAGCCGGTGCCCTCACTCGCCGAGAGCTGGACGGTCTCCAAGGACGGCCTGACCTACACCTTCAAGCTGCACAAGGGCGTCAAGTTCCACGACGGCAGCGACATGACCTCCCGGGACGTCAAGGCCTCGTACGACAAGATCATCTTCCCGCCGCCAGGGGTGGGCTCGACCCGCAAGGGCCAGTACGCGGTCGTGCAGGCGGTCGAGGCGCCGGACGCCTCGACCGTGGTGTTCAAGCTCAAGTGGGCGAGCGCCTCGTTTCTCGCCGGGCTTGCCTCGCCGTGGAACTTCATCTACAAGGCCGACATCCTCGCCAAGGAGCCGAACTGGTACGAGAAGAACATCATGGGCACCGGCCCGTTCACGTTCATCGAGCACGTCAAGGGCTCGCACGTGGTGGGCAAGAAGTTCGCCGGCTACTGGGACAAGGGCAAGCCCTACCTCGAGGGCTTCCGCGCCATCTTCATGCGCGACTCCGCGGCGCAGGTCGCGGCGGTGCGCGGCGAGCGCGCGCATATCCAGTTCCGCAGCTTCACCTCGAAGGACCGCGACAACCTGAAGGCGGCGCTCGGCGACAAGATCACGGTGCAGGAATCGGACTGGGACTGCATCCTGATGGTCGGCGTCAACCACAAGAAGAAGCCCTTCGACGACAAGCGCGTGCGGCGGGCGCTCACGCTCGCCCTGGACCGGCACGCCGGCTCCAAGGCGCTCTCCCAGATCGCGATCGTGAAAGCGGTGGCCGGCGTGCAGGTGCCGGGAACGCCGTTCGCGACCCCGCCCGCGGAGCTGAACAAGCTCGCCGGCTACGGGACCGACATCAACAAGTCGCGCGCCGAAGCGAAGCGCCTGCTCAAGGAGGCAGGCGTGCCCGAAGGCTTCTCGTTCACGTTCTCCAACCGCGGCATCCCGATGCCCTACGAGCCGCTCGGCGTGTGGATGATCGACCAGTGGCGCCAGATCGGCCTCAACGTCAAGCACAACGTGATCGAGTCGCGCGCCTACTTCCCCTTCATCCGCAAGGGCGAGGCGGAGGTGCACATGGACTTCCAGTGCGGCTACATCGTCGAGCCCGACCTCGACATGTACAAGTTCCTGTCGACCAGCCGCAATCCGGCGAACTACGGCTACTATGAGGACCCGGTGCTCGATCAGCTCTACGACAAGCAGAGCCGCGCGACCAACCTCGAGGAGCGCAAGGCGGCGATTCGCGCCTTCGAGAAGCGCCTGCTCGACGAGGAAGCGCACTACCTGATGACGCTGCAGTGGAACCGCATCATCCCGCACTCGTCGAAGGTCAAGGGCTGGACGATCACGCCGAGCCACTACCTCAACAACACGCTGGACACGGTCTGGCTGACGGAATGACCGGGCCTCACGCCGGCGGCCGCAGCGCCGCCGGCGTGACGTAGGCGGCGATGGCGTTCTACATCCTGAAGCGCCTGCTGGCGATGATCCCGACCATGCTCGGGGTCGCGGTGCTCATTTTCCTGCTGCTGCGCGTGGTGCCCGGCGACGCCGTCGAGGCGCGCTACCTCGGCGAGGGCGGGCAGTACCAGTCGCAGGAGCTGATGCAGATGGAGCGCAAGAAGCTCGGCCTCGACCAGCCGTTGTGGAAGCAGTTCGTCACCTGGATGGCGGGCCTCGCGCGCCTCGACTTCGGGCTCTCGATGTGGACCGGCGCGCCGATTTCGGAGGAGATCGAGCTGCGCTTCGCGCTGTCGCTGCAGCTCGCGATCATGGCGAGCACGCTCGCCACGCTGCTCGCGATCCCGCTCGGCATTCTCGCCGCGATCAAGCAGGACACCTGGATCGACTACGCGGTGCGCGTGTTCTCGATCGCCGGCCTGGCGATGCCCTCGTTCTGGCTCGGCATCCTGATGATCCTCAGCATGCTGATCTTCTTCAAATGGCTGCCGCCGATGGTGTTCACGCCGCTCTGGGTGAATCCCTGGGAGAACCTCGCGCAGCTCATCTGGCCGGCGCTCGCGGTGGGCTACCGCTATTCGGCGGTCGGCACGCGCATGATGCGCTCGTCGATGCTCGAGGTGCTGCGCGAGGATTACATCCGCACCGCGCGCGCCAAGGGCCTGTGGCTCAAGCTGATCCTCTCGCGGCACGCGGTCAAGAATGCGATCCTGCCGGTGCTGACGATCATCAGCCTCGAGTTCGCCTTCCTGCTGGGCGGCCTCGTCGTCACCGAGCAGGTGTTCAACCTGAACGGCCTGGGGATGCTCTTCGTCGAGGCCATCGCGCGGCGCGATTACACTCTGACGCAGGCCCTGGTGATGCTCGTCGCCACCTTCTTCCTGATCGTGAACTTCGTGGTCGACATCGCCTACGCGTGGCTCGATCCGCGCATCCGCTACCGCTAGCGATGGCCGTCACCCCGCAGACCGTAGAAGAGCTGGCCCGCGCCGAAGAAAAGCGCACCGGCTGGACTGCCGCGGTCGCCGATTTCGCCCGGCGCCGCCCGCTCGGCGCGCTCGGCGCCGCGATCATCCTGGTGATGGTGGCGCTGGCGGCGACGGCGGGGATGATCGCGCCCTACGATCCGCTCGTGAACGATTTCGCCGCGATGCTGGGCGCGCCGAGTCGAGAGCACTGGCTGGGCACGGACGCCTTCGGCCGCGACGTTCTCTCGCGCATCGTCTACGGCTCGCGCACGGCCCTGATGGTCGGGCTCGGGGCCTCGCTGATCGGGGCGACGTTTGGCGCGCTGATCGGGGTCGGCAGCGCCTACTTCGGCGGCCGCGTGGACCTGGTCGTGCAGCGGGTGATGGACGTGTTCTTCGCGTTTCCGGTCATCATCCTCGCCCTCGCGGTGGTGTCGATCCTCGGCACCGGCGTCGGCAACGTGATCCTCGCCATCGCCACGCCCATGGTGCCGCGCTGCGCGCGCGTGGTGCGGGCGAGCGCGCTCTCGATCCGCGAGATGCCCTACGTGGACGCCGCGCGCGCCGCCGGCTACGGCCACCGGCGCATCATCCTGCGCCACATGCTGCCGAACGTGGCGGCGCCATTGCTCATCATGGCGACCGCGTTTCTCGGCGAGGCGATTCTGCTCGAGTCGTCGCTCTCCTTCCTCGGCCTCGGCGTGCAGGAGCCGACCGCGGCCTGGGGCCTGATGCTGCGCGGCGCGGCGGTCGAGTTCGCCGAGAGCGCGCCCTGGATGGCCTTCTTCCCGGGCCT
>JACOVA010000020.1 GCA_016177575.1 Betaproteobacteria bacterium | reverse complement strand
GAGGGCTGCGACAGCTGCCCGCCGGCGGATCGCTGGCTCTCTTCCCTTGCCGCGCGCGGCTACACCCCGCAGCGCGTGGTGCCGATGGCGCTGCACGTCGACTACTGGGACTACATCGGCTGGAAGGACCCCTATGCGCAGCGCCGCTTCTCCAGCCGCCAGAGGAAGCTGGCGCAGCTCACGCGCTCGGCGATCGTCTATACCCCGCAGGTGCTGCTGCAGGGACGCGATTTCCGCGGCTGGGGCAGCGCCGAGTTCGACCGCGAGCTGGCGAAAATCAACGCCCGGCCGGCGCAGGCGCGCATCGAGCTGAAGCTGGACGGGCGCAGCAGCGGAGCGTTCCGGGTGGAGGCCATCGCCGAGCTGCGCGACGCCTCCCGGGCTAGCGACGCGGCGCTCTATCTGGGGACCTACGAGAACAAGCTTCTCTCCCGGGTCCAGGCGGGCGAGAACCGAGGCAGGACGCTGGCGCACGATTTCGTCGTTTTCGAATGGGTCGGCCCGCTCGAGTTCAAGGGCGCGGCGCGCCTGGTCGAAAACCGCTCGCTCAAGCTGCTGCCGAAGGCCGTTCCGGAGCATTCCGGAGTGGTCGCTTTCGTTCAGAACCGCTCTAGCGCCGAGGTCCTCCAAGCCCTCATGCTTCCGGCCTGTCCGGGCTGAATCGGGTATATTTCGCCCCGGGCAAGGCCATGAACGCGACCCAGATCCGTCAGAAGGACGGCATTTTCTATTTCGTCAGCTACCGGGCGAAGGACCTGCTCGGCAAGGTGCGCTTCATCAGCCGCTTCTATGGCGAGGGCGAGCAGATTCCGGCTTCGCGCATCTCGCAGGACGACGACATCGCCCAGTTCATCGCGCGCATCGAGCGCACCGACCACGCGTTCCAGCGCGGGCTATCGCGCGCCAAGGTGCGCCAGCTGACCAATTTCTACGAGACCGCGGTTTCGCAGCCCGCGATTCCCGGCACGGTGCTCCTCTACACCAGCGAGAAGCTGCAGTACCGCGCCAACGGCGACGGCAGCGGGCACCTCTCGGAGCCCGGCGCCAAGTTCCTGATCATCGACGGCCAGCACCGCCTGGCGGCGCTGCATTTCTACATGCAGGAGCGCCCCGCGGAC
This sequence comes from Betaproteobacteria bacterium, assembly GCA_016177575.1. Taxonomy (GTDB): domain Bacteria; phylum Pseudomonadota; class Gammaproteobacteria; order Burkholderiales; family SG8-39; genus RBG-16-66-20. The sequence continues at coordinate 7,206 of JACOVA010000020.1, read as the reverse complement.
GCGGCCACGATCAACGTGCCCTGCGTCATCTTCGACGGCCGCAGCGAGGACTTCGCGGCCGAGATGTTCGTCATCATCAATTCGACCCCGACGCGGATCAACAAGAGCCACCTGATCGACCTCTACGAGCGGGTCTCCTGGGCGGCGCCGGACCGCAAGTTCGCCGCGCGCCTGGTGGAGAAGCTCTACAGCGAGGGCGACAGCCCCCTGCGCTACCGCATCAACCGCCTGGGCGGCCGCAGCCAGCGCGACAAGTGGGTGCTGCAGGCCGAGCTCTTCAACGAGCTGCACCGCTGGGTGCGCGGCAAGTGGCGCTCGATACAGCTCGCCGGCGGCAGCTCCCGGGAGGTGCCGCGCTACTACGGCATGGTGCGCGATTTCCTCAAGGCGGCGCGCGCGGTGTTCGGCGAGGCGGTATGGGGCAAGGATGACTACATGGTCACCAAGCCGGTCACCATCAAGGCGCTGGTCCGGGTCTGCTCCGACCTCGCGCGCGAGGACGGGGACAAGGAGGACGACCGCCTGGCGCGCTGGGAGGCGCGGCTGGCGCCCTGGGGCGAGATGGCGAAGCAGTTCCGCGAGGAGGGCTTCTACGAGCGCTTCCCCGCCAAGGGCGAGGTGGAGCGCGTCGCCCGCGTCCACAGGGACCTGGCGCGCGCCGCGGGCATCGAGGTCAAGAAGGTCTGATCAGGCCGCCTTGTAGGTATCCAGCCTGATGCGCTCGCGCTCCAGCGCCGCCGCTACGGGCGCCGCAGCCATCAAGCGCTGTACATAGGCGAGGTAGGCGGGCAGGGCCGCCGGGTCGATGCCGGCGTAGCCACCCCAGCGCAGCAGCGTGAAGGCGTAGCCGTCGTGCGCCGTCACCCGGTCACCGAGCCAGTAGGGGTTCGCCGCCCCGATCCAGCCCTGGATGCGCTCGAGGCAGGCGCGGTATTTCGCCGCCGCCACCTTCTTCACCTCCGCCTGCGCGGCCTCGGTTGCGGCGAAATCCCCCGCCCTGAACACGTGGGTGAACGTAGGGTGCACGGTGTTGTTCATCCAGGCGAGCTGCGAGAGCGCCTGCGCGCGCGCCCAGGGCTCGGCAGGGAGCAGGCCCGCCGCCGGGAAGCTGCGGTCGAGGAATTCGCAGATCGCCACGATCTGGTTGAGCGACCGGCCGTCGGCGACCAGCACCGGCACCTGGCCGTTCGGGTTCAGCGCCAGGTACTGCGGGGTCTTGTTCTCGCCCTTGTGCAGCTTGACGAGCTTCGGCTCGAAGCCCTGCCCGGTCGCGGCGCGCACCGCCTCGAGCGCGAGGTGCGGCACGAACGAGCAGGCGCCGGGCGCGAAATAGAGCTCCAGTTTCATGGCGTGCTCTCCTGAATGATTTTCGAGGCTGCCATCGCCTGAATCTCCGAGCTGGAAAAGCCCAGCTCGGAGAGAATCGCGCGGCTATGCTCGCCGATCGCGGGCACCGCGTCCATGCGCGGCTCGAAACCGTCCAGGTTGAAGGGCGGCTTCAGCGCCTGGATCGGCCCGGCGGGCGAGCCCACCTCGCGCCAGCGCTCGCGCGCCTTGAGCTGCGGATGGTCCCAGAACTCCTGCATCGAGTTCAGGCGCGCGTTGGCGATTCCGGCCTGCTCGAGCCTTTGGGTGATTTCCTGCGCGGTTTTCTGCCGGAAGACCGTTTCAATCTCGGCGTGCATAGCGTCGCGATTGCCCGCTCGCGCCGGGCTGCTGGAGAATCTCGGATCCGATTTCAAGGCGGGACTCAGCAGAACTTCATCGCAGAAACGCGCGAATTCGCGCTCGTTCTGCACCGAGAGAAACACGGTCCCGCCGTCGCTGGTTCCGAAAGGCCCGTAGGGCACGATGGTGGCGTGGAAGGCCCCCGAGCGCGGCGGCGGCGTGCCGCCGTAATGCGCGAAATAGGCCGGAAACCCCATCCACTCGGCGAGCGCCTCGAACATGGTGATGTCGAGCGTGGCGCCCGCGCCGGTGCGCTCGCGGCGCAGCAGGGCGGCGAGGATCGATGACATCGCGTACATGCCCGAGGCGATGTCGGCGATCGCGATGCCCGCCTTGGAGGGCGCCTCCGCGGTTCCCGTGACCGAGAGCAGGCCGGTCTCGCACTGCACCAGCAGATCGTAGGCCCGCTTGGCGGAATAGGGCCCCGCGGGGCCGTAGCCCGAGATGCCGCACCAGACGAGCCTGGGATACTTTTCGCGCAGCTGCGCCGCGCCCAGGCCGAGCCGCTCCGCTGCGCCGGGCGCGAGGTTTTGCACGAACACGTCCGCCCGGGAAAGCAGTCGCTCGAGGACCGGCTTGGCGTCGGGATGCTTGACGTCCAGCGCCAGGCTCTCCTTGGAACGGTTGACCCAGACGAAATGCGAGGAGAGCCCGCGCACCGAGCGGTCGATGTCGCGCGCGGCGTCGCCCGCGCCCGGGCGCTCGATCTTGATCACGCGCGCGCCGAGCTCGGCGAGCTGGCGCGTGCAGAACGGGCCCGCGATCACCTGCTCCAGGCCGACGACGATGATGCCTTCGAGGGGCCTTGTCACTGGAAGTCGATTTCCATTCCGGGAAGCGAAATTCCCTCAAAGCTCGTACTCCACTTTTCCCCTGGCTTTACCGGATGCGCATCGGTGAGCACGCCCGTCGTGATGATCTCGCCGGCGGCGAGCGGCGGCGACTCGGGCTGCTGCGCCAGCACCTCGACCAGAAACGCGAGCGAGGCGAGCGGGCTGCCGAGCACATTGGCGCCGACGCCTTGATCTTTTACCTCGTTTTCTTTTTTCAGGGTTACTTTGAGCAAAGGCAACAAAGAAGCAAGATCAGGAATTTCACGGATCTGCACCGGCGCTCCCACCACCAGTCTGCCATGCAGGCCGTTGTCGGTCGTGCAATCGGCGATCGTCACCTTCCATTCCGGGTGGTGGCACTGCACGATCTCGACCGAGTGCGCGACCCATTCGATCGCCGCGAGCAGGGCCTGCGGGTCGCCCGAGCGCGGCGGCGCGGATTTGAGCTTGAAGCAGATCTCGGGCTCGATCCTCGGCTGCGCGAGGCCGGCGAGCGGCACCGTCGCGCGATTGCGCTCGGAAAAAATGATCGTGTGGTCATACACGGTTCCCCACATCGGCTCGTGGACGCCGTAGCGCTGCCAGAGCGTGCGGTTGGTGAAGCCGATCTTGCGGCCGACGGGCTGCCAACCGCGCGCGCAGCGGTGGGCGTGCAGTTTGCGCGCCGCAGCGTAGCCCTGCTCGGCAGTCAACCCGGGATGGCGCACGCTGAACGGCGGCACCAGGTGCGCGCTTTCCTGAATGCCGACGAGCTCGTGGGCGAGCGTGGTTGCGTCCATGGTCGAGTGATTCTAAATTACGGGCCGTGGAACACCATCTGGCCTGGGCGATCCTGGGCCTCATCCTGGTCATCGTCGAGCTGCTCAGCGGCACGTTCTACCTCCTGATGCTGAGTCTGGCGGCGTTCGGCGCGGCGGCCGCGGCCTGGCTGGGCCTGGATTTTCCGGTGCAGGCGATCGTCGCCGGGGCGGTGGCGGCCGCCGGCTGCTGGGGGGTCTACGCGTATCGGGCGCGCAACGCCACCAAACAGATGGCCCCCATCGACGCCGGGCAGCCGGCCAAGTTCGAGAGCTGGATCGACCCGGGCGCGCGGCTCGCGCGCGTGAGCTACCGCGGCGCCTCGTGGGACGCGCGCATCGACGGCGGCGAATCGCCCGAGCCCGGCGCGATCCTGTACGTGCAGGGCACCGATGGCAATACGCTCAAAGTCGCCACACGCCGCCCAGGCTAGCGCGGCGCCGCAGGCGGTCGCTACGTTGCTGGCTCCAGGGAGGAGTTCCATGTTCAGCAAGCTCATCATCGCCATCATCCTGACCGTGATCACGGCCGCCATTCCCGAGACCCGCGGCTACGCGGTCTGGGTGTTCTTCATCGCGGTGGTGGTCGCCTTCGTGATCGAGGGCGTGCGCATCGTGCCGCAGCAGAGCGCCTACGTGGTCGAGCGCCTGGGGCGCTTCCACGCCGTGCTCGAGCCCGGCCTGAACCTGATCATTCCGTTCCTCGACCGCGTGGCCTACATCCACTCGCTGAAAGAGGTGCCGCTCGACGTGCCCGAGCAGGTGTGCATCACCAGGGACAACACCCAGCTCGCGGTGGACGGCGTGCAGTACTACCAGGTCACCGACCCGCGCCTGGCCTCCTACGGCTCGGCCAACTACGTCGCCGCGATCACCCAGCTCGCACAGACCACGCTCAGGAGCGTGATCGGCAAGATGGAGCTCGACAAGACCTTCGAGTCGCGCGAGGACATCAATCGCCACATCGTCGCGGCCCTCGACGAGGCCGGGCGCAACTGGGGCATCAAGGTGCTGCGCTACGAGATCAAGAGCCTGACCCCGCCCGAGACCATCCTGCGCGCGATGCAGGCGCAGATCACCGCCGAGCGCGAGAAGCGTGCCCTCATCGCCAAGTCCGAGGGCGAGCGCCAGCAGGAGATCAACATCGCCGACGGCGAGCGCCAGGCGGCGATCCTCAAGTCCGAGGGCGACAAGCAGGCGGCGATCAACCGCGCGCAGGGCGAAGGCACCGCGATCCGCGTCATCGCCGAGGCGAACGCGGCCGGCGTGCGCGCGGTGGCCGAGGCGATCTCCGACAAGGGCGGCATGGATGCGGCCAACCTCAAGGTGGCGCAGCAGTACGTCGAGGCCTTCGCCAACCTTGCCAAGACGTCCAACACGCTCATCATCCCGTCGACCGTCAGCGACGTGGCGAGCCTCGTCGCGAGCGCCATGACCGTGCTCGAGAAGACGCGCGTCGGGCAGAGCGCGGCCAAGGGAAGCTGATATGGCCGTCACCGGCATGAACCACTTCACCATCCTCACCGACGATCTGGAGGCGACGCTCGCGTTCTACGCCGAGCACCTGAACCTCAAGCCCGGCGCCCGGCCGCCGTTCAAGTTTCCCGGCGCCTGGCTCTATGCCGACGACGGCCGCGGCAAGGACCCGATCCTGCACATCGTCGCCGGCAAGCGCAAGCAGGATCTGGTGAAGGGCGTGATCGACCACATGGCTTTCTCGGGAACGGATCTCAGGAGAACGGTTTCGATATTGAAGGCGAAGAAAATGGATTACGAGCTGCGGCGTCAGGTCGGCTCGGGCACCTGGCAGCTGTTCTTCCTCGACCCGAACGACGCCAAGATCGAGATCGACTACGACCCCTCGGAGCCCGCGCCCGCCTGATGCTGCGCTTTCTCGAGCGCACGCTCGGGCTGCTGGTCGGCCTGGTCCTGCTTGCGGCGGCACTCGTCTTCACTTCGATCGTGCTCGCCCTGGTCGCCGCATTTGCCATCGTGATTGGCGCCTGGCTGTGGTGGCGCACCCGGGAGCTGCGGCGGCACGCCGCCAGGGAGGGCGGCGTGACGATCGAAGGCGAGTACCGCGAGGAGCGCGAGCTGCGCCGCCCCGACGATCCCCGCTAGCCGCTGCCCGGCGCCTCGGCTTTGCGACGCAGCTGCACCGCCTGCGTCCCCGCGGCCACCGCAAGCAGTCCGAGGCCGACCGCGTCGGTGATCAGCCCGGGCTTGATGAGGCACAGCGCGGCGGCGAACAGCAGCACGCGCTGCCAGGGCAGCGCCAGCGCGAGCAGCCAGCCGAACAGGCTCGCCGACAGGCAGACGACCCCGATCGAAGCCGAGACTACCGCCCAGACGACGTTCAGCCACTCGCTGCCCCAGTCCTTGACGATGAGCAGCAGCATCGGCTCGTAGACGAACATGAAGGGCACGATGTAGGCGGGCGCGGCGGCGCGCATGGCGGCGAAGCCCGAGGCCCACATGTCGGCCTTGGCGAGGCTCGCGGCGGCGAACACCGCGAGCGCGACCGGCGGCGTGATCGCCGAGAGGATGGCGAAGTAGAACGCGAACATATGCGCCGCCGGCGTCACCGCGCCGAGCTTCATCACCGCCGGCACGAGCAGCGCCACCATCATGATGTAGGCGGGCGTGGTCGGCATGCCCATGCCGAGGATGATCCCCGCCATCGCGGTGAGGACGAGCGCGAGGATCAGCGACTCCTGCGACAGCGCCACCACCATCTGCGTGAAGACGATGCCGAGGCCCGTGATCGTGACCGCGCCGATGACGATTCCCGCGCAGGCGCAGGCCATCGCCACGGCGAGCGTGTTCCTTGCGCCCTCCTCGAGCGCCTCGAGCACGGTCACCCAGTGAATGCCGGCGCGGGTCGTTTTCCTGAGCAGCGCGAGCGGCAGGCAGGAGAGCGCGCCCCAGAGCGCGCACAGCGGCGCCGAGTAACCGAGCAGCAGGCCGGCGAGCACGATGAGGATCGGCGCGAACAGGTGGCCGCGCGCGAGCATCACCGAGACGAAGCCCGGCAATTCGGACTTCGGCACGCCGGCGAGCTTGTAGCGCTTGGCCTCGAAGTGCACCGCGGAGAACACCGCGAGGTAGTAGAGAAACGCGGGCACGATCGCCCACACCGTGATCTGCGCGTAGGGCACGACGAGGAACTCGGCCATGACGAAGGCGGCCGCGCCCATGATCGGGGGCATCAGCTGCCCGCCGGTCGACGCCACCGACTCGACCGCCGCGGCGAAGGGCGGGCGAAAGCCGGTGCGCTTCATGAGCGGAATGGTGATCGGGCCGTCGACCATGACGTTGGCGACCGCGCTGCCGGAGACCGTGCCGAACAGCGAGGAGCTCACCACCGCCACCTTGCCCGGGCCGCCCGCCGTGTGGCCCGTGATCGACATCGCGAAATCCATGAACAGCTGCCCGGTGCCGCTCTTCTCCATGAAGGCGCCGAACAGCACGAACAGCATGACGTAGGAGGCCGAGACCCCGAGCGTGGAGCCGAAGATGCCCTCGAGCGAGAGGTACACCTGCTCCATCAGGTTCTGCATGGTGACATTGGTGAAGCCGATCGCGTAGACGAGGAAGGCGATCGCCGTGAGCGGCAGCGCCCAGCCGATGACGCGCCGCGTGGCCTCGAGCACGACCAGCACCGCGACCACCGCGTAGAACTGGTCCCAGGCGTTCAGCTCGTCGATATAGATGGTGCGATTGGTATAGTACTCGTAGTTGAAGAAGATGTGCAGCACGAAGCTCCAGCCGCCGACGAGCAGCACGGCGTCGAGCAACCGCCAGCCCGCGCCGCCGCCGGCGCGCGACGGATAGAGCAGAAAGACGAG
>JACOVA010000007.1 GCA_016177575.1 Betaproteobacteria bacterium | reverse complement strand
CGGCTGCCGGGCTCGAAGCGCAGGCCGAGCGGCCACTGCGACTCGACGCGGTCCACGTAGACCACGTTGCCGCCGGCCATCACGCCGAGGTTGCAGGACTCGCCGGTCTTCTTCGCGAGCGCGGCGAGCACCGCATGGCGCGCGCCGGAGCCGGCGGCGGCCTGCAGCACGTTCAGGCCCAGGCCCACGAGCCGCCCGCCCTCGACGATGCGGCGCCGGCCCGGCTCGCGGCCTACGAAGCCGAGACGCTCGAGCACCGTGACGATGCGATGCGCGGTCGGTTGCGGCAGATCGAGCGCCGCGGCGATCTCGGCGATCGACAGCGGGCGCTTCCTCTCGGCCACCGCCTCGAGCACGCGCAGCGCCTTGGGAACCGCGCCCGCCGCGTCCTCGGTGCGCGCGGCGCGGCTCATGCGGCGAAGGAAATCTCGGTGCCCGCGAAGCGGATGCGCGCGCGCTCGATATCGCGGCGCTCGCCCAGCCAGCGCACCAGCTCGTGCAGCGGCGTGGTGCGCGCGCGGCACTCGGGGGCCGGGTCGCGCAGCGCCGCGACCAGTCCCTCGTCGTAGAAGGCGTGCAGCAGGATGTCCTCGTCGCTGGCGCGCACGCCGAGCCGCGCCCGCAGGCGCGGGAGCCACGGCTCGATGTGCGCGGCGGGCCGCTCGGTGACGATGTCCTTCTGCTTCAGATCGAGGCGATCGAGGAACTCGCCGCTCGGCTGCGCGGCGAGCCTGCCGTAGTATCCCGACGCATATTTGCGAATCTCGTCGGGGATCGTCCGGTATCGCTCGCCCTGCACCACGTTCAGCACCGCCTGGGTGATGATGTATTGCGCGAACGGGCTGACCACGATCGGGTAGCCGAGGTCGCGGCGCACGCGCGTCGCTTCCTCCATGATTTCGGGCAGCCGGTGCTCGAGCCTCAGTATCTTCAACTGGGTGCGCAGGTTGGAGATCATCCCGCCCGGGATCTGGTGCTCGTAGAGCGCCGGGTCGTAGCGCGCCACCTCGCCGCGCGGCTGGCCCTCGCTCGCGCACAGCCAGTCGAAATAGTCCGAGGCCTCGCCCATCGCGCGCTCGTCGAGCCGGCAGCCGAGCCCCAGCGCGAGCGCGCGGCGGCGGATGTCCTGCGTCGTGGGCAGCGAGGCGCCGTTGCCGAGCGGCTCGAGGGCGGTGTAGGCGTACTCGAAGCCCGCCTGCATGGCGACCGAATACACTTCGGGCGCAAGCCCGGACTGGCAGTGCGAGTGCAGCTGCAGCGGCACGCCGCGCGCCGCCGCCGCGAGCGCCGGAAAGAGCGTGCCGCCGCGCTCCGGGGTGAGCAGCCCGGTCGGGTCCTTGACGCACATGTAGTCGACGCCGAGCGCGAGCAGCTCACGCGTGCGCTCCACGTAGTACGCGTCGGTGTGCACCGGGCTGAGCGTGTAGGTCATCCAGCCGTTGACCTTCATGCCCGCGGCCTTGCCCGAGCGCAGCGCGGACTCGATGTTGCGGTTGTCGTTGAGCGCGTCGTAGGCGGTGAGGATCTTCACACCCAGGCCCGCAAGCACCCGGGAATTCAGCTCGACGATGTCGTCGGGAAAGAGCTCGAAGGTGTAGAGGCTCTGACCGCGCGTCAGCGCGTCGACCGGCGTCGCGAGGCGCTCGCACAGCAGCTCGACCCTGCGCCAGGGATTCTCGCGCAGGTAGCGCACGCAGACGTCGAACACCGCCCCGCCGAGCACGTTAATGGCGTCGTAGCCGACGCGGTCGAGCGTGCCGAGGATCGGCGCCATCAGCGCGGTGGTCATGCGCGTAGACCACAGGCATTGGTGCGCGTCGCGCAGCGTCAGGTCTACGAAGCGCATGCGGCGCCGCGCCGCCTTGCGGCGCTCGTGCATGGGTTTGCGGCGGCGGCTCATGCCTGCGGCTCGATCGCGATCAGCGGCTGGCCGTACTCGACCGGCTCGGCGTTGTCGACGAGCACCCGGCGCACCACGCCGGCGCAGCCCGCGGGAATCGAGTTCATCAGCTTCATCACCTCGATCACGCACACGGTGGTGTCCGCCTCGACCCGCGTCCCCGGCTCGACGAAGGGCGGCGCGCCCGGCTCCGGGGCGCAGTAGAAGGTGCCCACCATCGGCGCGCGCACGAGCGCAAGCCCGGCGGGTAGATCGTCCGTCGCGGCGCGGGCGTGCGGCACGCGCAACGCCGCCGACGCCGGCTCGAGCGAGACCTCGCCACCGACGGGATCGCTGCGCCGCTCCGGTGCCGCGGCGCGCGCGGCCGGGGCGCCGTTCATGCGCTTCATCTCGACCTCGATCCCGCCCGAGCGCAGGCGGAACTCGCTGAACTGCGCGGCCGAGCGCACCAGCTCGACGATCTGCACCAGGTCGCGGGAGGTGGGGGCGCGCGCGGCCGCGCGCGGCGCCCTGGCGGGGCGCCGGCGCGAGGCGGGGCCGGAACGAGGTTTCATTTTCCGGAATCTGGAATTCCGTTTAACGGACATGTTTGCACAGCGAGGCGCGCTTTGCAATAATGCCCGCGAGGTGCCCGCCCATGGCCCAGCCCGTCATCATCACCGTCGCGATCACCGGCGCCGTGCCGAAGAAGAAGGACAACCCGGCGGTCCCCGTGACGCCGTCCGAGCAGATCGAATCCACGCACCAGGCATTCGAGGCGGGCGCCGCGCTGGTGCACATCCACGTGCGCAATCCCGACGAGTCCTCGGGCTCGGACCCCGAACTGTTCGGCCGCGTGCAGGAAGGCGTGCGCAAGCACTGCCCCGGGATGATCGTGCAGTTCTCCACCGGCGGGCGCGGGCGCGAGCCGGCGAAGCGCGGCGCGATGCTGTATCTCAAGCCCGACATGGCCTCGCTCGCCACCGGCTCGGTCAACTTCCCGGCCAACGTCTACGAGAACCCGCCCGATTTCGTCGAGGGGCTGGCGAAGACGATGCTCGAGTACGACGTCAAGCCCGAAGTCGAGGTGTTCGACCTGGCGATGCTGTACAACGCCGCCGGCCTGGTGAAGAAGGGCCTGCTCAAGGACCCGCCGCACGTGCAATTCGTCATGGGAGTGCCGAACGCGATGCCCGCGCGTCGGTCCATCTTTGACTTCTTGAGAAAGGAATTGAAAGAAGTCATGCCGCGCGCGACCTGGGTCGCCGCGGGCGTGGGCCGGCACCAGTGGGAAGTGAACCAGTGGTGCCTGGAGACCGGCGGCCACTGCCGCACCGGCTTGGAGGACAACCTGCGCATCGAGCCCGACCGGCTCGCGGCGAGCAACGCCGAGCTGGTGAAGAAGATCGCGGACAACTGCGCGCGCTTCGGCCGCCGACCGGCGACCCCCGCCGAGGCGCGCAGTATCCTGGGGCTGCGGCAGACGGTATAAGCCGGCGTTCCGGGCCCGGCGTGCTGAGAGCGATCAAGCGCCTGTTCGACAGCGCGCAAGCGGACACTCCTGCCGTGTCGGGCCACGAGCGCCGGCAGCTGCAGGTCGCAGTGGCAGTGCTGCTGCACGAAGCACGCCGCGCGGACTATGCCGAAGGCGACGAAGAGTCCGTCGCGGCGGAACTGGCGCTGGTCGAGATATTCGGCCTGGAACGGCGCGAGAGCGCCGCGCTGCTCGAACAGGGCCGCGCAAGAGCGCAACAACTCACCAGCTTCTATGCGCCGGTAACCGTCGTCAAGCGTGAATTTTCGCTCCCGGAACGCATCCGCCTCGTCGAGCACCTGTGGCGCGTCACCTTCGCCGACCGTCGGCTCGATCTGTACGAAGATCACTACGTGCGCAAGATTGCTCGCCTGCTCTACGTCCCGAACACGCAGAGCATGTTGGCGCGCAACCGCGCCCGGCCGTAAGCAGGTCGTGGGTCCCCGCTTCCTCGGGGACGACGATCAACCAGCGTCCGCGAGGACGAGGTCGGAAGCTTTCTCCGCGATCATCACCGCCGACGCGTGCGTATTGCCGGAGACGAGCGCAGGCATGATGGAACAGTCGACGACGCGCAGGCCCGCGACGCCGTGCACGCGCAGCCGCTCGTCCACCACCGCCATCGGGTCGTTGCCCATCCTGCAGGTGCCCGAGGGATGAAAGATCGTGGCGCCGTAGTTGCGCGCGAATTCGAGCAGTTCGTCGTCGGAGACAGCCGATGGGCCCGGCCGGTATTCCTCCGCGATATACGGCTTCAGTGCCACCGTGGCAGCGAGGGAGCGGGCCATTCTGATTCCCAGCACCGCGCAACGGCGATCCAGCTCGGTCGACAGGTAGTTCGGCCTCATCGAGGGCGGCTCGAAGGGGTCGGCCGAGCGGATACGCACGCTGCCGCGCGACTCGGGGCGCAGCTGGCAGACCGACATCGTGAATCCCGGCCACGGATGCGGTTTCCCGCCCGCGAGGTCGGCCGATAGCGTCGCGAAATGGAATTGCACGTCCGGCGTCTTCGACTCCGGCAGCACGCGCGCGAACAGCCCCCCCTGATTGATGCCGATCGCGAGCGGCCCCTTCTTCCAGAGCAGCCATTTCAGGCCGATCGCCATGCTGCGCCACAGGCTCGCCAGGTCGTCGTTGGTGGTGATCGGCTTGGTGCACTTGTACATCACGCGCAGCTGCAGGTGGTCCTGGAGATTTTCGCCGACGCCGGGGCGATCCTTCAGCAGCGGAATTCCCAGGGGTTGAAGAAGAGATGCCGGACCGATTCCGGAGAGCTGAAGCAGCTGAGGGCTCTGGATCGCTCCCGCGCAGAGGATGATCTCGCGGGTGGCACGCAGCTCTTTTTCGACCGCTCCTTGACGGTAGCGCACGGCGACGGCGCGCGAGCCCTCGAACACGATGCGCGTCGCGTGCGCGTTGACTTCGATGCGCAGGTTCGACCTGCCCTCGGCGGGTCGCAGGTAGGCAGTGGCGCTCGAGGAGCGCCAACCGTTTTTCGTGAACAGCTGATAGTAGCCGACGCCTTCCTGATTGCCGGCGTTGAAATCCCCGGTCGCGGGAATGCCGAGCTCGTTGGCGGCGCGAATGATCGCCTCCATCAGCTCGTGCTTCTCGCCGATCTCGGACACCGCCATACGGCTGCGCTCGAAATAGGGCAACACTTCCTTCCAGCCCCAGCCCGCGTTGCCGAGCGCCGCCCAGCGATCGAAGTCCTCGGGCTGGCCGCGCACGCAGATCAGCCCGTTGATCGACGAGGAACCGCCCAGCCCGCGGCCGCGCGGCCAGTAGATGCGCCGTGCGTTCATGTTCGGCTCGGGCTCGGTATAAAAGCCCCAGTTGTAGACCGGGTGGAACATGGTCTTGCCGTAGCCGATCGGCAGGTGAATCCAGATCGAGCGGTCGCGCGGCCCGGCTTCGAGCAGCGCGACGCGGTGCCGGCCGCTGGCCGAGAGCCGGTCGGCGAGCACGCAACCCGCCGAGCCCGCGCCGACGACGACGTAGTCGGCCTCGCTCATCGCGGCGCGGGTCCGGTGCTCGCGCGCACGATCAGCTCGGCCGGCAGCTCCTCGGTGCGCTCCACGTCGCGTCCCGCCAGACGCGCGAGCATGCGCGCCGCCGCGCGCCGCCCCATGTCGGCGGAGGGAAGCCGGTGGGTGGTGAGTGCCGGGGTGACGCCCGAAGCCATGTCGATG
>JACOVA010000081.1 GCA_016177575.1 Betaproteobacteria bacterium | reverse complement strand
TGAGCGGCCGCGCAGCGCCGCGCAGGCGCGCTTCTCGCTCAAGTATGTCGTGGCGAGCGCGCTCGCGCACGGCAGCGTGCGCCTGGCCGCGTTCGAGCCGGCGCGCCTGGAGGACGCGCTGACGCGCTCGCTCATGGAGAGAATCTCCGTCTCGGTCGACCCGCAGCTGGATGCCGCCTTCCCCGGCCAGCGCGCCGCGCGCGTCGCGATGTCCGCGCGCGGCCGCTCCGGCGAGCACCTGCAGCCGACGCGCATCGGCGACCCGGATGCGCCGCTCACCGACGCGCAGCTCGAACAGAAGTATCTCGAGCTCGCCGCGCCCGTGCTCGGCGAGGAGAAAGCGCGGGCGCTGCTCTCGAGGCTCTGGAAGCTCGAAGCGCAAAAAAGCCTGCAGCCATGAGCCTGGCGCAGGCTCTTTTCGCGCCGCGCTCGGTGGCGCTGGTCGGCGCCTCGGGCGACGAGACGAAGAACAGCGCGCGCCCGCAGCGCTACCTGCGCAAGCACGGCTATTGCGGGAAGGTTTTTCCGATCAATTCCACGAGGAAGGAAGTTCTCGGAGAAAAAACCTACCCCAGTCTGAATGAAACCCCAAGCCCGATCGATCACGCCTTCATCATGGTCGAGGACGTCGAGGCGGCGCTCGAGGACTGCGGCCGGCGCGGCGTCCCGGTCGCAAGCATCTTCAGCGACGGCTTCGCCGATGCCGGGGCCGGCGGCGCGGCGCGCCAGGCGCGGCTGGTGGCGCGCGCACGCGAGCTGGGCGTGCGGCTGCTCGGCCCCAACAGCATGGGCGTGATCAACCTGCCCGGGCGCGTCGCGCTCACCGTGAATGCGGTGCTGGAGATGGACTCGCCACCCGCGGGCGCAACCAGCATCGTGTCGCAGAGCGGCACCATGCTCGGCACGGTGCTCTCGCGCGGCGCGGCGCGCGGCCTGGGCTTCGCCAAGCTGGTCTCGGTGGGCAACGAGGCCGATCTCGGCGTGGGCGAGCTGGTCGAGCTGCTCGCCGCGGACCCCGAGACGCGCACCATCCTGCTGTTCCTGGAAACGGTGCGCGATGCGCGGCGCCTTGCCGCAGGCGCGCGCGCGGCGCACGCCGCGGGCAAGCCGGTGGTCGCCTACAAGCTCGGGCGCTCGCAGCTCGGCGAGCGGCTGGCGCGCAGCCACACCGGCGCGCTCGCGGGCGAGGACGCGGCGCTCGACGCCTACTTCCGCGACTGCGGCATCGTGCGCGTCGACCTGCTCGAGACGCTGATCGAAATCCCGCCTTTGCTTTCGCGGAAGAAGCCTTTGCATCTTTCAAGACATCCTCGAGTCGCAGTGGTCACCACCACGGGCGGCGGCGCGGCGAGCGTGGTCGACCGGCTGGGCATGCTCGGCATCGAGACCGTCGCCCCCGGCTCGGATGCGCCGATCGTCGACCTGACCATGGGTCGCAGAAGCGAGGGCTACGGCGCGGTGCTCGGCGAGCTGCTCGCGTTCCCCGGCTGCGATGCGGTGCTCGCGGTGGTCGGCTCCTCGGCCCAGTTCCACCCGCAGCTCGCGATCGAGCCCATCCTCGCCGCTGCGCGTGGCGCAAAGCCGCTCGCGGTGTTCTGCACGCCGCAGGCCGATCGCTCGCTCGCCTTGCTCGCGCAGGCGGGCATCGCCGCGTTCCGCACGCCCGAGGCCTGCGCCGACGCTTTGCACGCTTTTTTCACTTGGAGTATTCCTCGAGTCCAGCGCGAAACAACCCCGGTGGCATGGCCGAAGGACGTTCCCGCCAGGGGAAGGCTGAATGAGGTTCAGGCACTCAAGCTCTTCGCGGCGCTCGGCGTTCCGGTGGCCGCGCACGCGGTGGCGAATCCGCCCGAATACGCGCACCGGATTCCCTATCCTGTCGCGGCGAAGATTCTCTCCGCCGAGATCGCCCACAAGACGGACGTGGGCGGGGTCATCCTTGGGATTTCTAATCGCAGGGAGCTCGGCGAAAAAGCGAAAATTCTCGGGAACAACAGCCAACCCGTTCTCGTCCAGGCAATGGTTGCCGGCGCCGGCGAGGCCATCGCCGGCTACCGCGACGACCCGGTGGTCGGGCCGCTGGTGCTGGTAGGCGCTGGCGGGACGCTGGCGGAACTCTACAATGACGTGGTGCTGCGCCTTGCGCCGGTCGGCGAGGCCGAGGCGCTGGAGATGATCGGGCAGGTGAGGGGGTTCGCGGCGCTGCGCGGCTACCGCGGCCTGCCGCCGGGAGACCTGCAGGCGCTGGCGCGCGCGGTCGCCGCGCTGTCGCGGCTGGCGCTCGTTGCCGGCCGCCCGGTGCGCGAGGCGGAGGGGAACCCGCTGATCGTGAAGGGCGAGGGCGTGGCGGCAGTGGATGCGCTCGCGGTGATGAAGGAGGAGTGATGCTCGGATTCATCGGGCTTGGGGTGATGGGGGCGCCGATGTGCCGCAACCTCGCGGCGAAGTCGCGCGACGAGGTGCGCGCGTTCGATTCCGACCTCGAGGCGCTCTCGCAGATGGACCAGCCCGGAGTGATCCCGGCGGACTCGGTGCGCGAGGTCGCCGAGCGCGCGGACATCGTGTTCCTGTCGCTGCCGGGCGGGCCGCACGTCCAGGCGGTGTGCCTGGGCGCGGGCAGCCTGCTCACTCACTTGCGGCCGGGCAGCTGCGTGGTCGATCTCAGCACCACGCCGGTGAACCTCGCCCACGACCTGAACGCGCGCTTCTCGGCGCGCGGCATCCAGTTCGCCGACGCGCCAGTGGCGCGCACGCGCGAGGCGGCCAAGGACGGCACCCTGCTCGCGATGGTGGGCGCAAGCGACAGGGTGTTCGCGCGCATCAAGCCGCTGCTCGAGTGCATGGCGAGCGACATCGTGCTGTGCGGCGGCCCGGGGTCGGGGCAGGCGATGAAGCTGATCAACAACCTGGTGTTGTTCGAGAATGTCGTCGCCCTCGCCGAGGCGCTGGCGCTGATCGGCCACGCCGGCATCGATCCGGAGCGCGCCTTCGAGACCCTCTCCAGGGGCTCGGCCGACAGCTTCGCGCTGCGCAACCACGGCATGAAGGCGATGCTGAAGGGCAGCTATCCCGAGCGCGCCTTTTCCTGCGAGTACGCGCTCAAGGACATCCGCTACGCGCTGCGGCTGGGCGAGGAGGCCGGGCTGTTCCTCTCCGGCGCGGACAACGCGAAGGAGATGATCAAGCGCGCGATCCGCGCCGGCTACACCAAGGAGTATTTTCCCGCGCTCGCCAAGGTGATCGCGGCGGGCGGCGCGGCCAAGGGCGGCGGCAAGAAGAAGGACGGCTGAAAGCGTGGATTTCCGCCTCACCCCGGAGCGCGCTAAAGCGCCTCGGCCAGTAGGGTCTCTGGCGCGCCGGAATCCGTATAATTTCCCTCCCTTTCGCGCCTGTGGAGGTGAGCAATGACTGTCCGCATCGGAGACGAAGCCCCCGATTTCACGGCCGAGACCACGGAAGGAAAAATCCGCTTCCACGAATGGATCGGCGACCAATGGGCGATCCTGTTCTCGCATCCCAAGGATTTCACGCCCGTGTGCACCACCGAGCTCGGCTACATGGCGGGGCTCAAGCCCGAGTTCGACAAACGCAACACCAGGATCATCGGCCTCTCGGTCGACCCGGTGAGCGACCACCAGAAGTGGCTGGGCGACATCAAGGAGACGCAGGGCCACGCGGTCAACTACCCGCTCATCGGCGATGCCGACCTGACGGTCGCCAAGCTCTACGACATGATCCATCCGAACGCGAGCGGCGGCGCGCGCACCGCGGCCGACAACGCCACGGTGCGCTCGGTGTTCATCGTCGGGCCCGACAAGAAGGTGAAGGCGATGCTCGTCTACCCGATGAGCGCCGGGCGCAACTTCGACGAAGTGCTGCGCCTGCTCGACTCGCTGCAGCTGAACGCCAGGCACGCGGTGGCGACGCCGGTGAACTGGCGGCCGGGTCAGGACGTGATCATCCCGACCTCGGTGTCGGACGACGAAGCGAAGAAGAAGTACCCGCAGGGCTACCGGACGCTCAAGCCCTACCTGCGGGTGGTGCAGCAGCCTAGATAATCTCCTTCAACTGCTCGCGCGGAACGCGCACGCTCACCCCGGCGCGCTCCGCCTGCAGTTCCATCGCCACGCGGCAGTCGCGCTCGCCCCAGCCGCGCGCAATCGCCTCGCTGAGCTCGGCGAGCGCGTGCTCCCCGGCGCGCATCGGCACGCGGCACGCCTGCGCCAGCTCGAGCGCGAGCGTCACGTCCTTGTGCGCCAGGCGCAGCGCGAACCCGGCCGGGTCGTAGCTGCCGGGCAGGAATTTCTCCGCCAGTCGGTCGAAGGTGCGCGCGCGGCCGGTCGCGCCCTGGCGCAGCGCTTTGAACAGGGCGAGCGGCTCGACCCCGGCCTTGACGCCGAGCGTGAAGGTCTCGGCCAGAGCCGCCTGCACCATGAAGCTGGAGGCGTTGTGCACCAGCTTGGCGACCGTGCCGGCGCCGATCGCGCCGACGTAGAAGGGCTCGTCGCCGATCGCCTTCAGCACCGGCAGGCAGCGCTCGTAGGTCGGGCGGTCGCCGCCGACCCAGAGCGCGAGGCGCCCGGACTGCGCGCCCCCGGGCCCGCCGCTCACCGGCGCATCGAGCAGCTGCACGCCCTTCGAGGCGCACCGCGCATGCAGCCTGCGCACGACCACCGGAGAGTTGGTCGAAAGATCGAACCAGGCCGCACCCGGCTTCGCGGAGGCGAGAATCTGCACCGAGACCGCCTCGACTTCCTTCGGGCCGGGCAGCGAGGTGAATAGGATGTCGCTTTCGCCAGCGGGATCGTCCGACCAGCGGCAGCCTGCCTCGAGCAATTCCTTTGCCGCTTCCGGTCGAACATCCGATACCAGCAGGGCAAAACCGGCCTTGCGCAGGTTGGCCGCCATGGGCCGGCCCATCAGCCCCAAACCGATGAATCCGATCTTCATCCGCACTCCTCGCAGGCCTGCTAGTCCACGCGCGCGCCCGAGATCCTCACCACCTCGGCCCAGCGTGCCACCTCGTCGCGCATCACGCGGCCGAATTCCTCGGGCGCGCTGCCGACCGGCACGGCGCCCAGATCGAGCAGGCGCTTGCGCGTCGCCGCGTCGCGCGTCGCGCGCACGATGGCCTCCGAGAGCTTGTGCACGATCTCCTTCGGCGTTCCGGCCGGCGCGAACACGCCGTACCAGACCGCGACTTCGACGCCCTCGACCCCGGCCTCCTTCATGGTCGGCACCTCGGGCAGCTGTGAGTCGCGCCTGGGCGCGGCGATCGCGAGCGCGCGCAGGCGCCCCGACTTGACGTGCGCCTGGATCGCCGGGATGTTGGCGAAGGAGAGCTCGACCTCCGCCGCCATGAGCGCGCTGAGCGAGGGCGACGAGCCCTTGTACGGGATGTGCACGATGAACGACCTGGTGCGCAGCTTGAACAGCTCAGCGGCGAGGTGCTGGGTGGTGCCGACGCCGGCCGAGGAGTAATTGAGCCTGCCCGGGGCGGCGTGCGCGCGCTCCACCAGCTCCTTCACGCTGTCGATGCCGAGCTTTGCCGGCACCACCAGGACATTCGGGCTCTCGGAGAACATCGACACCGGGATGAAGTCGCGCAGCGCATCGAACGGCAGGTTGCGATAGAGCGACATGTTGATCGGCAGCGCCGCGGTGTTCATGAGCAGCGTGTAGCCGTCGGCGGGCGCCCTGGCGACGAACTCGTTGGCGATGTTGGTGCCCGCGCCCGGGCGGTTGTCGATCACGAACTGCTGGCCGAGGTACTCGGCGAGCTTGGGCGCGAGCAGGCGCGCGTTGATGTCGACGCCGCCGCCGGGCGGAAAGCCGATGACCAGCTTCACCGGGCGCGAAGGGTAGGGTTGACCCTCCGCAAGCGGAGCGGCCACGAGAAGCGCAAGAACGAAAACCGCTCTGAGCATCACACCGTCCTTATACTAGATTGTCGTCACAAAGGGGAATGCGTCGGGAGCGATCCTATTCGGCGGCATCCCGATCGAAGTAGCCTGCCTCGCGCTGATGTCGCAATACCAGGATCACGACCTGGTTCGTGCGAATGTTGTATTCGTAGAGGGCCAGGTAACCAGTGCTGCCGCGCGAAATGACCAGCTCGCGCAGTCCGTCTTCGACCGGGCGGCCTATGGAAGGGTAGGTGCGCAGCACCTCCAATGCGCCGAACAGCAGGTCGTAGGTCGCGAGCGCGCTGACGGGCTCCTGCTTGATCAGGAAGTCGACCAGGCGCTCAAGATCGGCGTCCGCAAGCTCCGAGACGATTACCTCGGCCACGTTCTCGGCTTGGGCTTGCGCGTCCTCCGGCCTTGTACTCTGGCGCGGTAGTGCGCCTTCACGTCCGAGAGCGAATACCCCAGCCCGGTGCGCTTGAACTCCGCACGCGCGGCCAGAGCGTCGGCGTAAAACCTGCGCCGCCTCTCTGCGCGGTCGGTTTCCTGCCGGATTGCCTCCACCATGAACGCGTGCGCGCTCTGGTCGGTGCCCCTGACGACGCGAGCGACGCGCCTTTTCAGATCGTCGGGAAGCTTGATTGAAACCGCCATCGCGGGCCTCGGGATCTTGGTATTACGATATTATCACCCGTTGCGCTTGTGCCTCGAGAAGAAGCGCCACATCTCCTCGTTCGCATCGATCACGCGCGTCCCCGGCCCGAGCAGCCAGCTGAGGTAATCGAGCACGCCGCCGGGCCAGACGTGGCCGGCGCCGGTCAGCTTCCACAGCACCGTCTCGGCGCTGCAGCCCGGATAAGCGTAGCGGGTGGCGGTGTGCTTGGTACCCGGGCGGCGCGCCCATTCGCGGCGCTCCTGCGCTTCGGGCTCCGGGCCGCAGCCGTTGGCGCGCGCCCACTCGGCCAGGCGCTCCTCGACCGGCGGATGCAGCACGCGCGTGTTGCTGAGCGGGTACGGCGCGCCCAGGCCGCCGCGATAGAGCGCGCGCCCGTCGTCCACGCTGTGGATGTGCATCACCGGCACCGCGCGCGCGGGCGCGAAGCGCACGAGCACCATCGAGCCCGCGACCGGCGCGATCGCGGCGATGCGCCCGGAGAGCTCGGCCGCCAGCCGGTAGCTCATCATGGCGCCGTTCGAGAGCCCGGTCGCATACACGCGCCGCGGGTCGTAGGCGAGGCGCCCGGCAAGGTCATCGAGCAGCGCGCGCACGAAGCCGACGTCGTCCACCTGCGCTCCGGCCGCCAGGCCGCAGCAGGCGCCGGCGTTCCAGGTGAGGAAACGCTCGCGCACCGGCCCGGTGCCGTCCGGGTAGACGACGATGAAGCGCTCCCGATCGGCGAGCGCGTCCATGCGCACGTATTCCTTGTGGACGCGTGCGTTGGCGCCGCCACCGTGGAAATTGAGCACCAGCGCGGGCCGCGGACCGGGCTGCGGCGGGACGTGCACGATGTAGTGGCGCTCCAGCGCACCCGCCTGGAAGCGCACGTCGTGGTCGCCGGGTGCAAGCGCGAAGCACTGGCTGGCGAACGCCAGAGCGGCGAGAAAAAAGCGGGAGGCTCTCAAGAAATTTTCGCCGCGCGCTCCTTGAATTCCCTGGCGGCGAGGAACAGCCCGCCGTCCGCGCCGTCGATGAAATGCAGGTGCCGCCCCGAGTAGTTGAACACCAAGCAGGTCATGTGGGCGCGGTCGGTGACGTGCATGCCGTAGACGAGCTCGCGCTTGCGGTAGCGCACCTCGAGCCAGCCGGTCAGCGCCTCGCGCTGCGCTTCGGTGCCGGCGAGGATCTGGCGGTAGATGTCGTTGAACTTGCGCACGTCGGTGTTCCTGACCAGCGTTTGCTTGTACTTGCTCCAGTCGGTGAACCGGGTCCTGAGGCCGAACTTCATCAGGAACCAGCCGAGCACCACCAGCCAGCGCACCCCCATGAGGTAGCGCCATTTTCCGAAGGCGCCACGATCGGCCGCGCGCACGCCGACCTCGTTGCCGAGGCGCCGCGCGCCGAGCGCGGGCGCGAGCCCGGGGATCGTGATCGGATGGCAGACATCGTCCGCGCCGTAGGTGTCCTGCACCTTGGCGATCAATCCGCGATAGACGGCGGCGGCGGCGGCCGGGTCGCTGCTCGCCGCGCGCACCATCAGGCTCACGGTCTCGCCGTGGCGGCTCGGGATGTCCTGCCAGCGGCATTCGAGCCCCTCGAGGCTGCCGCGCGGCGGCGTGCGCGACGCGTCCACGGCGTAGAGCGCGGCGGTGGCGGGGCTCTTCATGGCGCGGTCGGCCCAGGCCATGCCGCCGCCCGCGAACACCGCCTGCACGTAATTCTCCGAGACGCGGATGCGCGCGACGCGGATGTCGACCCCCGCCTCGCGCACCTTCGCCACCGGCACCGCGGCCACGCGCAGCTCCAGGCCGAAGGACTTCTGCGCCATCTCCTGCGTCTTGAGCAGCGCCGCCTTGGCGTCCTCGAGCAGCGCGGGCGGCACGCAAAACGCGCTGCCGTCGCCCTCGAACACGAAAGGAATCTCGAGCTCGCCCGCGGCATTGAGCACCGCGGTGACCGCCGCGGCGCCGACCGTGTTGACGTGCTTGTAGTCGCCGGCCTCGACCGCCTGCGTCGAATTGCGCACGTCGCAGGTCGCCACGTGCCAGTCGGCAGGCAGCGGCGCGAAATTGCCGGTGTCGGTGACGGCGCTGAACTCGCCCAGCACCGGCAGCCCGGCGTAAAAATTCGTGCTCTGCGCGCGATCGTCCAAATTGGCGGCCGATTCTACTCCTGGGAGGTTCTGCGACACGCAGTCCTGACGCTCAGCGCTGCGCCTTCTGATAGAGCGGCAACACCCTGGGGATGCTCGCCTCGATATCCTTGATGCGCGTCTCGTGCGAGGGGTGCGTGGAGAGGAATTGCGGCGGCTGGCCGCGTCCTGCGCCCTGCGCCAGCTTCTGCATCTTGTGCCACACGGCGGCCGCGGCGCGCGGGTCGTAGCCGGCGCGCGCGGCGAGCTCCATGCCGACCAGGTCGGAGTCCGACTCCTGCCGGCGCGCGTAGGGCAGGCTGACCGCGAGGTTGGCCGCCTGGCCCAGGATCTCGGCCGAGAGCTGGCCGAGGTTGAACACGGCGGCGGCGATCGAGATGCCGACGTTCTTCAGCACCTGCTCGGACATGCGCGCGCGCCCGTGCTCGAGCAGCGCGTGGCCGATCTCGTGGCCCATGATCACCGCCACCTCGTCGTCGGTCAGCTGCAGCTGGTCGAGAATCCCGGTGAAGAAGGCGATCTAGCCGCCGGGCATGCAGAAGGCGTTCACGCTCGGCGACGAGATCAGGTTCACCTCCCAGCGCCAGTGCGCGGCGTCCTGGTTGAAGCGGGGAGAATGAGGAATCAAAGCACGCGCGATGTTGCGCAGCCGCTCGACTTGCTGCCGGTCTGCGTTGAGCGCCCCTTTTTGCGCTGCGGCGCGCATCAGCTGCCCGTACTGCTGCGCGGCGCTGCGCTCCACGGTGGAGGCGGGCAGCAGCAGCAGGCGGCTGCGCCTCACATCCACGCCGTCCGGCTGGGTTTGCGCCGCTGCATTCGAGAAGACAAAGACGAGAGCGGAAAGAAAGACCTTCATAAGCGGTCGTAGTACTCCGCCATGCGCTTTCTCATCGGCTCGTCCGGCAGCGTGCCGAAGCCGGCCGCCACGTTATCCGCCATGTGCTCGGGCTTGCCGGTGCCGGGGATGGCGCAGGTAATCGCCGGATGGCCGACGATCCACTTGAGGAAGTACTGCGCCCAGCTCGCGATGCCCAGGTCGGCGGCCCAGGCCGGCAGCGGCTTGCCGCGCACGCGCCGGAACATCGCGCCCTCGGCGAAGGGTCGGTTCGCGATGACCGCAATATTCTGGTCTTTACACAAACCCAAGAGTCTTTTCTCCGCTTCCCGCTCCGCGAGCGAGTAGTTGATCTGCAGAAAATCGTATCTCTCCGCCTTGAGCCACCTTTCGACCTCCGCGTAGGCCGAGGACGTGTAGTGGGTGATGCCGAGATACCGGATTCTGCCTTTTGCTTTCCAGTCGAGCAGCGTCTTCGTATGAACCCCGGCGTCGAGCAGGTTGTGGACCTGCATCAGATCCATCTGCTTCACCTTCAGCCGCCGGAACGACGTTTCCATCTGCCGGATGCCGTCCTCGCGCCCGCTGGTCCAGACCTTGGTGGCGACGAAGAGCCGGTCGCGCAAGCCGAGCTCGGCGGTCAGGTCACCGACCACCGATTCGCTCGAGCCGTACATCGGCGACGAATCGATCAGCTTGCCGCCCGCCTTCGCGAACGCGGTCAGCACCTCGCGCAGCGGCGCGCGCGCCGCCGCGCTGCCGCCGGCGTCGAACACCTGCCAGGTGCCGAGGCCGATGGCGGG
>JACOVA010000079.1 GCA_016177575.1 Betaproteobacteria bacterium | reverse complement strand
GCTGCATTCTGGGCGCGGTCCTCGTCTCGGCCGCTGCCTGCGCGCGCGCCATCACCGTCGAGGAGGCGACCCGCGTCGGCGGCGATCTCACCGTAGCGGCGAGGAAGCTGGCGGTGCTGCGCGACTCGGGCGAAAAGGTGGTGGCGGCGGCACCTGGCGCCCGTCGCGAGCTGGTCGGGGCGCTTGCGCGTATAACCGATGCCGCCGGCACGCGGACGTTCGCGAAGCAGGCCGCCCTGCTTGCGCTGTCGCTGGCGATACTCGGAGCGCTGGTGCAGGCGTGGCGCCGCCTGACCCGGCGCTATCAGCTCGTCTTCAGGAGCGATGCATTGCACGCCAGGGGTGCGCTCGGCCAGCTCGCGCTCGACGCGGCCGAGCGCGTCGCGGTTGCGGCGGCGGCATACCTGCTGATCGAGACCTGGTTCCAGGCCGCCACGCCGCAGGACCTGCTCGCGATCGCGGTGCTGTGGGCGGCGGTGCGCTGGTGGTTCGCCATGCTTCTGATCGAGGCGCTGCTGCGGCCGCGCACACCCGCGTTCCGCCTGATCGCGATGAGCGACGCAGCCGCGCGCGAGGTCAAGGCGATCGTTGCGGTCACGCTCATGATCGGCTTTGCCGGCATCGCGGTGATGCCGGTGCTGCTGCGCGCCGCGCTGCCGATTCCGGCGGGGCAGGTGATTGCGCTGCTGCAGGGAGCGCTGGTTGCGGCGGGCTGCGCGCTCGCCTTGTGGCGCTATCGCGCGTCGCATTCGGCGCCGGTGCGATCGGCGCGGCTGTGGACCGGCTTCGGCGCGACGGCCATCTTGGGGCTCTGGGTCGCGTGGTCGCTTGCGGTGCTGGTGCTCGAGTTCTCCACTTATCACGCGTTCACCTGGTCGATGCGCATCGGCGCGCTGGCGTACCTTGTACACGCGCTGCTGGGCCTGTCTGCGCAGGCGCGCTGGCTGCTGCTCGTGCAGCGCTCGATCACCGCTGCGGCGCTGCTCGCAATCGCGATCCTGCTCGCCGAGACCTGGCTGGTCGATGAGCTGAAGCTGGTCGCGGCCGAGACCTGGTCCGCGCTGCGCACCTCGCTCGTGTCCGCGGCTTTGACTCTGCTGGCGGGCTACGTCGCCTGGCGCTATCTGCACCAGTGGACCGAGGCGCGGCTGCGCGCGCCGGCGCCGGGCGCAGCGGGCGAGCCCCCGCAGGCAGCCTCGCGCCTGACGACCGTCCTGCCGATGCTGCGCATTCTCGCCGGCACGGCGATCCTCGTGGTCACGCTCCTGCTCGCGCTCTCGCAGCTTGGCGTGCAGATCACGCCGCTGCTGGCGGGCGCGGGCGTGGTCGGTCTCGCCATCAGCTTCGGCGCGCAGACGCTGGTCAAGGACGTCATCACCGGCGCCTTCTTCCTGGTCGACGACGCCTTCCGCGTCGGCGAGTACATCGTCAGCGGCAACTACAAGGGCCAGGTCGAGGCCATCACGCTGCGGTCGGTCAGGCTGCGGCACCACCGCGGCTCGGTCTACACGGTGCCGTTCGGCGAGCTGCGCGCGATCCAGAACATGAGCCGCGACTGGGTGATCGACAAGTTCAGCGTCGGCATCACCTACGACAGCGACATCGAGAAGGCGAGAAAACTCATCAAGCAGGTCGGGCAGACGCTCGCCGCCGATCCCGCGCACGCGCCGCACATCCTCGAGCCGCTCAAGATGCAGGGCGTCGAGCAGTTCGGCGACTTCGCGGTCCAGGTGCGCATCAAGATGAAGACCCGCCCGGGCCAGCAGTTCGTCATCCGGCGCAAGGCGAACGCCATGATCAAGAAGGCGTTCGACGCCAACGGCGTCAAGTTCGCCTTTCCCACCGTGCAGGTCGCGGGCGGCAGCGGCGGTGAGGGCATTGCCGCGGCGGCGAAGCAGTCGCTCGCGCCCGCACAGCCCCCGCCCTCGAGCTAGCGCCGCTTCAGCGGCGGGCGCTCTTGTGCAGCGCGCCGGCCTCCTCGCGCAGCGTGTGCACGATCGAGTTCGCCCAGGGGCGGAACGCGAGCAGCACGCCGAGCGCGACGCGCTTGCGCGCCGGCGCCGAGGCGTCGGCCGCGATGAGCGCATTGATCTCGGCAGCGACACGCTCGAGGCGCCGCTTGACGATGAGCGCGGACTCGTGGGTCATCTCGACCGCGTCGAAGTGGAAGGCATCCACCGGCGAGTCGAAGCGCGAGCGCACGAACTCATTGATCACCTTGGCGCCGTACACCTTGCGCAGCGGCCCGCCGCGCCGCCACAGGTAGTGCCGCGGCGCAAGCAGCCGCACCCGGTTGCCGGGACGCCAGTCGATGAGCTTCAGGCGCGCCAGGCGCGCGTAGTAGGCGGTGAGCTGGGGCGCGCCGACGCGGAATTCCGCCAGAATCTCCTCGAAGCTCCACTCGTTGGTGACCAGCCAGAAGATCGAAAACAGGCGCGCATCCTTCGCCAGCGCGCTCTCCTGCTCCAGCGAAAGCTCGCCCTTCGAGCCGTTCGACGCGCGCGCGAGGCGCGCCACCTCGTAGAAGTCCGTCTCCAGCACGCGCAGGATGCTCTCCAGCCGCTCGAGCGTGAAGCTGCGCTCGGAGAACATGCGCTTCACCGTGGGCGTGGACACTTGCAGGGCGCGCGCGAGCTGCGCGTAGGTCATGCCCCGCGTCTTGAGCACCTGCTTCAGGGTCTCGACGATTTCGCGCGTCACGGCGCCTCCCCGCGCCGCCGGAAACCAGCTCCGGCGAAGCTTACAGCGTGCCGTCCGGCAAGGCTGATCCCGGCGTCCGATTCAGTGCTCTCTACCCCTCATAGCGCCGCAACCCCTCCACGTCCATTACCGTGACCCCTCCGTATTCCAGGCGCAGCAGCCCTGCCTGCTCGAGCACCCGCAGCGCCTGATTGGCGCGCTGGCGCGAGACGCCGGAAAGATAGCCGATTTCCTCCTGCGACAAGCGGAAGCTCGGCCCCACGCCCGGGTAGAGCTGCGCATTGAACAGGGTCGCCAGCGAGCGCGCGATGCGGCCCTCCGGGGTGAGCAGCCGGTGCTCGACCAGGCCGATGAACTGCCCGAGGCGCTCGTTCAGCTGCACGAGCAGGAAGCGGTTGAATGCGATGCTCGCATCGAGCAACCACGCGAACGTGGCGCGCGGCATCAGCGCGACCCGGCTTTCGCGCAGCGCAATGACATCGTACCGGCGCGCTTCGGCCTTGAGCAGCGAGCCCTCGCCGAACCAGGCCCCCGCCGGCACTCCGGCAAAAGTCACCGTGCGCCCGTCCGGAGAGTCGCTCGAGAGCTTGAGCAGCCCGTCGATCACGCCCAGCCAGCTTTCCGCAGGCTCGCCCCGCCGGCAGACGTGGGCCCCGGCCGGGAACTGGCGCGCCACCATGTCGGCGCGCACCCGCGCGAGCTGGGCCGCCGACAGGCCGGCAGCCCAGGCCGAAGCTCCGATCAGCTCCTCCAGGGTATCCAAGGGGGATTGTCGCGATAATGACAGACCTGCGCCGAGAATCGGCTAGAGTTCCGCCCTCGTCAAGCCTATGCAACAATAGCCGGTCGCGTAAGTCCTTGGAGGAGGACGAAAATGTCGCAAGACCCCCTGGGTCTCGATACTTTCCCGAAGCTGCTGCTGCACCATATCCGTGTGCGCCCGGAGCGCCCGGCGATCCGCGAGAAGGATCTCGGCATCTGGCAGACCTGGACGTGGCATCAATTCGCCGACGAGGTCCGCACGCTCGCCTGCGGGCTTGCGGCGCAGGGCTTCAAGCGCGGCGACCACCTGGCGCTGATCGGCGACAACCGGCCGCGCATCTACGCCGCCATGTGCGCCGCGCAGTGCCTGGGCGGCATCCCGGTGCCGATGTATCAGGACGCGGCGGCGGCGGAGATGGCATTCCCGATCCAGAACGCCGAGATCACGCACGCCGTCGCCGAGGATCAGGAGCAGGTCGACAAGCTGCTCGAGATCCTGCCGCAGTGCCCGACGCTCGCGCACATCTACTTCGACGAGCCGCGCGGCATGCGCAATTACGCGCAGTCGCAGCTGATGAGCTGCGACCAGCTGGCCGAGCTCGGGCGCGAGTCGCTGCGCCGCGACGCGGCGTTTCTCGAAACCGAGATCGCCAAAGGCAGCGGCGCGGACACCGCGGCGATGTTCTTCACTTCGGGCACCACCGGCGTGCCGAAGGGCGTGGTGCTGACGCATCACGCGCTCATCGACCGCGCCGCCGCAGCGGCACAGATGGAGGGGCTCACGGACCGCGACGTCGTGCTCGCCTACCTGCCGCCGGCCTGGATCGGGCAGAACATATTCTCGTACGCGCAGCCGTTCGTCACGGGCTACTGCATCTGCTGCCCCGAGGCGGCCGAGACGGTCATGAGCGACATGCGCGAAATCGGGCCGACCTACTACTTCGCGCCGCCGCGGGTGCTCGAGGCGCTGCTGACGCAGGTCTCGATCCGCATCCAGGACCTGTGGTGGGGAGGGCGCAAGTCCTACGATTTCTTCATGCGCGTCGCGAATCGCGTCGGCGGCGAGATCCTCGACGGCCGGCGGGTCGCGTTCAAGGACAGGCTGCTGTACATGCTGGGCGAGATCTTCCTCTACGGCCCGCTGCGCAACGTGCTCGGCATGAGCCGGGTGCGCGTGGCCTACACCGCGGGCGAGGCGATCGGACCGGACCTGTTCAGGTTCTACCGCTCGATCGGAATCAACCTGAAGCAGCTCTACGGCTCCACCGAGACCAGCGTGTTCGTGTGCGTGCAGCCGAACGGCCAGGTCAAGTCCGATACCGTGGGCCCGGCGGTCAAGGGCGTCGAGCTGCGCTTCACGCCCGAGCGCGAGCTGCTGATCCGTTCGCCCGGGCTGTTCAAGGAGTACTACAAGAATCCGCAGGCGACCGCCGAGGCGAAGGACGCGCAGGGCTGGTTCCACACCGGGGATGCCGGTTATGTGGACGCCGACGGGCACCTGAAGATCATCGACCGCGTGAAGGATGTCGGCAGGCTCGCCGACGGCACGCTGTTCGCGCCCAAGTACATCGAGAACAAGCTCAAGTTCTTTCCCTACATCAAGGAGGCGGTCGCCTTCGGCCACCAGCGCGACAAGGTCTGCGCCTTCATCAACTACGACATGGAGGCGGTGGGCAACTGGGCCGAGAAGCGCAACATGCCGTACTCCGGCTACACCGACCTCGCCTCGCGCGAAGAAGTGGGCGCGCTGGTGCGCGAGTGCATCGAGAAGGTGAACGCCGATCTAGCCGGCGAGCCCGAGCTCGCCAACTCCCAGGTCCACCGCTTCCTCATCCTGCACAAGGACCTCGACCCGGACGACGAGGAGCTCACGCGCACGCGCAAGGTGCGCCGCGGTTTCATCGCCGAGAAGTACCGCACGCTGGTCGACGCGCTCTACGGGGGGCGCGACGCGGTGCACATCGAGGCGCAGGTGAAGTACGAAGACGGCCGCACGGCGATGATTTCCGCCGACCTGAAGATCCGGGACGCCAAGAACTTCGCGCCGGCGGCGGCGCGCAAGGCGGCCTGAAGGGCGGCGCGTGAGGGAGAGCGAGATCAGCGAAGCGAAGCTCCGCGAGCACGTGCGCGCGCACCGCATCGGCGAGGTGCTGCTCTCGGTCGAGGGCGTCTCGCTCGCCTTCGGCGGCGTGAAGGCGCTGAGCGAGGTCTCCTTCGACGTGCGCGAGCACGAGGTGCGCGCCATCATCGGGCCGAACGGCGCCGGCAAGTCCTCGATGCTCAACGTCATCAACGGCGTCTACCACGCGCAACAGGGCACGATCAAGTTCGGCACCGGCGGCGCGGCGCGCGAGTTCCACGACATGGATTCGCACGAGGCCGCCGAGCTCGGCGTCGCGCGCACGTTCCAGAACATCGCCCTGTTCAAGGGCATGACGGCGCTCGACAACATCATGACCGGGCGCAACCTCAAGATGCGCTGCTCCTTCCTCGAGCAGGCGCTGTGGCTGGGGCGCGCCAAGCGCGAGGAGCTCGAGCACCGGCGCGCGGTCGAGGAGGTGATCGACTTCCTCGAGATCCAGCACATCCGCAAGACCCCGGTGGGAAAGCTTCCCTACGGCCTGCAGAAGCGCGTCGAGCTCGGCCGCGCGCTCGCCGCCGAGCCGAAGCTGATGCTGCTGGACGAGCCGATGGCGGGAATGAACATGGAGGAGAAGCAGGACATGTGCCGCTTCATCCTCGACGTCAACGACCACTACGGCACCACGATCGTGCTGATCGAGCACGACATGGGCGTGGTCATGGACATCTCCGACCGCGTGGTGGTGCTCGACTACGGCCGCAAGATCGGCGACGGCACCCCTGCCGAGATCCGCGCCAACCAGGCAGTCATCGACGCCTACCTAGGCGTGGCGCATTGACATGAATGTGTCGTTCTTCTTCGAAGTGCTGATCGGCGGCCTGCTCGCCGGCGTCATGTACTCGCTGGTGGCGATCGGCTTCGTGCTGATCTACAAGGCCTCGGGAGTGTTCAACTTCGCCCAAGGGGCGATGGTGTTCTTCGCCGCGCTCACCTTCGTCTCTCTGGTCGAGCGCGACGTCGATTTCTGGCTCGCGCTGATGATGACGCTGGCGGTCATGGTCGTGCTCGGCATCGCCACCGAGAAGGTGGTGCTGCGGCCGCTCGTCAACCAGCCGCCGATCACGCTGTTCATGGCGACGATCGGCCTCACCTTCGTGCTCGAAGGCCTGTCGCAACTGGTCTGGGGCTCGCAGCCGCACGGCCTCGAGCTCGGCATCCAGGACGTGCCGATGGAATGGCTGTCGCAGTCCACCGGCATGAACATCAGCCAGTTCGACATCTTCGGCGCGGTGGTGGCGGGTGTCCTGGTCGCGGCGCTCGCGCTGTTCTTCCAGTACACGAGAATCGGCCGCGCGCTGCGC
>JACOVA010000072.1 GCA_016177575.1 Betaproteobacteria bacterium | reverse complement strand
TTCTTCGCCTCGAAGGGCGAGACCTGCTTGTAGAGCGTGCCGACGCGCGCGCGCTCGCCGTCGTCGAGCACCGGGCAGGAGATCGCGCCCGGGATGTGGTCTTCGGCGAACTCGGCGGGCGAGCGCACGTCGATGATCGCGTCGAAGCCGCTTGCGGCGAGCTCTGCCATCGGAACGCTGTGGCGCGATGCCGGATTCATTTCCTGGATTTTAGCGCTTCGCGCACTACGCGATTCAGCGCATCGCGCTCGGCTGCAGGCGCGAACCGAGAGCGGCGGGCAGCGAGAATGGTCTTGAGCTGTTTGTAGTACTTGTTATTTTCAGAAGCCTTTCGAATCAGCAGGGCAAGCCCCTTCTGGTCGAAAAGCCTGAACAATCCGGGGTAGTTCCTGCCCAGCATGCCGATGTTCCCCGAGACACGCGAGGCGAGCACCGGCGTGCCGATGCGCGCCGCCTCGCAGATGACGTTGGCGCCGCCCTCCATCACCGAGCTGACGACGAGCAGGTGGCTGTGCGCGATCCAGTCGAGCGCGCGCGCGTGCGGCACGCTGCCGAGCCAGCGATAGCGCGCATCGCGCTGCATCCAGCGCACGGCCTCGGCTCCGAGCTCCGGGTCCAGCGCGGCGCCGAGCTGCACCAGCTCCAGATGGCCGCATTCCCCGAGAAGAGAAAAAGCCTGCACGGTGCGCAATGGATCCTTTTCCTCGCGCAGGTGGCCGACCACCGCGACGCGAAAGCGGTCCGCGGGCGGCGCATGACGGGCAGCGGGATCGGCAGACTGGTAGACGATCCTGGTTTTTCCCCGCAAGCTCCTTGCCACCCGCAGTATCGCGTCCTCCTGGAGGACGATGATCCTGTCCGCAAGCTCGAGCGAGCGCCGCGCCTCCGCGGAGGCGGGCAGGTCGCGGTAAAGGTCCGTTCCGGTGAGGGCCACCACGAGCGGCGCAGCCGCGGGGTGCTGCTTGAGCCTGATGATCGACTCATGACTGCGGCGTGCATGAAGCGCCAGCATGAGATCGCAGGGTTCGCCGTCCCACTGCACCGTCACCGATACCCGATGCCCGGCGCCGCGCAGCATGCGCGCCCAGCGCTGCGCGGTGTGCAGGTTGCCGGTGCGCGTTCCCGCGCGAGCCGGCGTGACGATGGCGATGCGTGCCATGCGGCTGGGCTAGACTAGGGCGCGATGGTAGCCGACGCCGCCGCATTGGAGCGCGACCTGGTCGCAAGCCGCGCCCGCACCCTGCTCGTCACCGCGCAACTGGACGGCGCGCGCCTGCTCGGGCCGAAGCTCGCCATCGTCAACCCGCCGCTCTGGGAGATCGGCCACGTGGCGTGGTTCCAGGAGTACTGGTGCCTGCGGCTGCGGCCGGACGGCACGCGCGGCGAGCCGATGCTGGCGGGAGCGGACGCGCTCTACGACTCGGCCAAGGTCGCGCATGACACGCGCTGGGGCTTGCCGCTGCCCGATCTCGCGGCGACGCGCGCCTACGGCGAAGCGGTGCTCGGACGCGTGCGCGCGCGGCTGGCGCGCGAGCCCGATAACGCCTGGTTTCATTATTTCGTCCGCCTCGCGACCTTTCACGAGGACATGCACGCCGAGGCCTTTCTCTACACGCACCAGACCCTGGGCTACGGAAATCCACTCGGAGATGATCGGTCTCTTCCCGAGGTCCATGCGGAAAAAGACTTTGAATTCAAAGGCGGCAAACTCATGCTGGGTGCCCGTAAGGCCGGGGGCTTCGTGTTCGACAACGAGAAATGGGAACACGAGGTGGACATCGCTCCTTTCCGCATGGCCCCGGGGCCGGTCACGAACGCGCAGTACCTCGAGTTCGTGGCGGGCGGGGGCAAGGCGCCGCGCTACTGGAGGAAGGAGGACGGGCAGTGGCTCGAGCGGCGCTTCGACCGCTGGCTGCCGCCCGCGCCGGAGGAGCCCGTGCTGCACGTGGACTGGGACGAGGCGCAGGCCTACTGCCGCTGGGCGAAGCGGCGCCTGCCCACCGAGGCCGAGCGCGAGCTCGCGGCGTCCTCCGGCCGCATCGAGAACGCGGCGGATGTGTGGGAATGGACCGCGAGCGATTTCGCGCCCTATCCGGGGTTCGAGATCGACCCGTACAAGGAATATTCGCAGCCCTGGTTCGGCACGCACAAGGTGCTGCGCGGCGGCAGCTTCGCGGCGCCCGCGCGCCTTCTGCGAAACAGTTTCAGGAATTTCTATACCCCGGATCGCGGCGATGTCTTTGCGGGTTTCCGGACCTGCGCGCTCGGATAGAATCGGGCCATGGCTGCAATGCTTGAAAAAATCCGGCTGACCGAGTTCAGCCACGGCGGCGGCTGCGGCTGCAAGATCGCGCCCGCGGTGCTCTCGGAGCTGCTCGCCTCGACACCGGTGCGCGGGTTGCCCGCGGCGCTGCTGGTCGGCACCGAGACCGCGGACGACGCCGCGGTTTACCGGCTGAACGATACGCAAGCGCTGGTCGCCACCACCGATTTCTTCACCCCGATCGTCGACGATCCCTTCGACTTCGGCCGCATCGCCGCGACCAACGCGATCTCGGACATCTACGCCATGGGCGCGAAGCCGATCTTCGCGCTCGCCGTGGTCGGCATGCCGCTCGAGAAGCTGCCGCTCGCGGTCATCGGCAGGATCCTGCAGGGCGGCGAGTCGGTGTGCGCCGAGGCGGGCATCCCGGTCGCGGGCGGGCACTCGATCGACGTGCTCGAGCCGATCTACGGCCTGGTCGCGCTGGGAATCGTCCACCCGGAGAAAATCAAGAAAAATTCCACTGCACGACCCGGCGACGCGCTCGTGCTCGGCAAACCGCTCGGTGTCGGCATCCTGTCGGCGGCGCTCAAGAAGGGCAAGCTCTCCGCGGCGGGTTACCGCGCGATGCTCGAATGGACCACCAAGCTCAACACGCCGGGCGCGGCGCTCGCCGAAATGCCCGGCGTGCACGCGCTCACCGACGTCACGGGGTTTGGACTGACGGGGCATCTGCTGGAGATGCTGCGTGGCTCGGAGCTCGGGGCAGACCTGCAATTCGATGCGATTCCCGTGATCCCGGAAGCCCTGGATTGGGTGAAGCAGGGCGTGGCGACGGGGGCGTCGGAGCGCAATTGGAAAGGCCACGGCCACGAAGTGTCGCTGCCCGCGGGCACGCCGGACTGGCAGCGCAAGCTCCTCACCGACCCGCAGACGAGCGGCGGCCTGCTGGTCGCCTGCGCACCCGAGGCCGAGCAGGCGGTGCTGGCCGCGTTCGCGAAAGAAGGATTCGCGCAGGCGCGCACGATCGGCCGTTTCGCCGCCGGGTCCGCGCGCATCACCTTGACCTGAGCAGCGGCTGCAGCGCCTTCCAGACGTTCGCCAGTACCGCGGGCTGAGCCGTTTCGGTGGGATGGATCCGGTCGGGCTGGAACAGCTCGGCCTGCTCGCCCACGCCGTCGAGCAGGAATGGCAGGAACGCGGTGCGGTGGCGCTTCGCCAGCTCCTCGAACGCTTGCTCGAAGGCCCTGGTGTACTCGATGCCGTAGTTCGGCGGCAGACGCATGCCCACCAGCAGCACGCGCGCGCGCGCCTGCTGCGAGCGCTCGATGATCGCCGAGAGGTTCTTCCTCATCGCCGCGACCGGCAGGCCACGCAGGCCGTCGTTGGCGCCGAGCTCGAGGATCACGATCGCGGGGCGATGGCGCTCGAGGGCCTTGCCGATGCGCGCGAGGCCGCCCGCGGTGGTCTCGCCCGAGATGCTCGCGTTGGCGACGCTATAATCGGGCCGCTCGCGCTTCAGCCGCTCCTCGAGCAGTGCCACCCAGCCTTGGCGCTCCGGCATGCCGTAGGCCGCCGACAGGCTGTCGCCGTAAACGAGCACGGTTTGTCCCAATGCGGCGGGCGCCGCGAATGCCAGGCAGATGAAGAACAGCGAACAGACGATTCTCAGCGCGCGCGGCATCGGCAAGACGGTGAAGAGCGGCTCCAGCGACCTCGTCATTCTGCGCGAAATCGACTTCGGCGTCATCGCCGGGGAGGCGGTCGCGATCGTCGGCGCATCGGGCTCGGGCAAGTCGACGCTGCTCGCGATCCTCGCCGGGCTCGATACCCCGAGCGCCGGAACGGTGGAGCTGGACGGTACCGACATTTTCGCGCTCGACGAGGACGCGCGCGCCGAGCTGCGCGGGCGTGCGGTCGGCTTCGTGTTTCAGTCGTTCCAGCTCCTGCCATCGCTCACTGCGCTCGAGAACGTCATGCTGCCCCTGGAGCTGGCGGGGCGGACGGATGCCGATGAGATCGCCAGGGAGGTTCTCTCCCGAGTCGAGCTCGGCGAGCGGCTCGCGCACTACCCGAAACATCTCTCCGGCGGCGAGCAGCAGCGCGTTGCGCTCGCGCGCGCGTTCTCGGTGCGGCCGAAGCTGCTGTTCGCCGACGAGCCGACCGGGAGCCTCGATGCCGAGTCGGGCGCCGGGGTGATCGACCTGATCTTCGAGCTCAACCGCGGCTTCGGCACCACGCTCGTCATGGTGACGCACGACGAGCACCTGGCGCAGCGCTGCGGGCGCGTGATCCGGCTCGCCGCCGGGAGGATCGCACCATGAAGCGGCGATTGAGGATGCTCGCCCAGGGCACCCGCATGCTCGGCCGGGACTGGCGCGCCGGCGAGCTGCGCGTGCTGGCGGCGGCGCTCGTCGTGGCGGTCGCGAGCATCACCAGCGTGTCGTTCTTCGCCGACCGGGTGAGCCGGGCGCTGGTGCGCGACGCGCACCAGCTGCTCGGCGCCGACCTCGTGCTCGCCTCCGACCATGCATGGCAGCAAGGCGTCGCCGAGGAGATTGCGCGGCGCGGCCTCGAGCGCGCGCAGGCGACCACGTTCATCAGCATGGCGATCACCGGCGAGCCGGGCGGCCCGGCGAGCCAGCGCTCCCAGCTCGCCGGCGTAAAAGCGGTCAGCGAAAACTACCCTCTGCGCGGCCGCCTGCGCATCGCGCCCGCGCCGAACGCACCCGACGCCGCGGCAGCCTCCGGCCCGGAGCGCGGCACGGTGTGGATCGAGGAGCGCCTGGTGACGGCGCTCGGCGCCCCGGTCGGGGCGCGCCTGAAGCTGGGCAATGCGAGCTTCGAGGTGGCCGCGGTGCTGACGCTCGAGCCCGAGCGCGGCGCCAACTTCTTCAACATCGCGCCGCGCCTGTTCATGAACCTCGCCGACGTGCCCGCGACCGGACTGGTGCAGACCGGCAGCCGGGTCTGGTACTACCTGTACGCCGCCGGGCCGCGCGAGGCGGTCGCCGCGCTCGAGAGCTGGGCGCGCGGCGAGCTGGGGCGCGGCCAGAGCGTCGAGAACCTGGAGAGCGGCCGGCCCGAGGTGCGCGTCGCGATCGAGCGCGCGCAGCGCTTCCTCGGGCTGACCGCGCTGCTGGCGGCGATCCTGGCCGGCGTCGCGATCGCCCTCGGCACGCGGCGCTTCGTCGAGCGCCACCTCGACGGCTGCGCGGTGATGCGCTGCCTCGGTGCGACGCAGGGGAAGTTGTTGTGGGTTTTCGGCTTTGAGTTTTTCATTTTGGGAATCTTTTCCTGTACCGCAGGCGTCCTGGTCGGCTACGGCGCGCAATTCGTCATTTCCGGGATCCTCGGCGAGCTGCTGCGCGCCGATCTGCCGGCGCCGTCGCTGCTGCCCGCGCTGCAGGGCTTCCTGGTCGGGCTGGTGCTGCTGCTCGGCTTCGCGCTGCCGCCGCTGGTGCAGCTGAAGAACGTGCCCGCGGTGCGGGTGATCCGGCGCGAGTCGGGCGTAACGAAAAGCGGCACGCTGGCGGTGTACGCGGCGGGGCTCGGCGCGCTCGCCGCGCTGCTGATCTGGCAGGCGGGCGATTTCCGCATGGGCGCCTACGTGGTCGCGGGATTCGCGGTCGCGGTCGGCTGCTTCGCCCTGGTCGCCTGGATTCTGCTCAGGATGATCGCAAGCGGCGGGCTGGTGCGCCGCCTGGGTGCAAGGAGCACTTCGCTTCGCTACGGGCTCGCCAACCTGCGGCGGCACTCGCGCGGCAACGCGGTGCAGGTGGCAAGCCTGGCGCTCGGCCTCACCGCCGTGCTGCTGCTCACCTTCACCCGCAACGACCTGGTGGACGCCTGGCGGCGCAGCGCGCCGCCGGATGCGCCGAACCGGTTCCTGCTCGGCGTGCAACCCGATCAGCTCGACGCAGTGAAGCAGTTCTTCGCCCGCAGCGGGCTCGGCGCGCCGGATCTCAGCCCCATGGTGCGCGGCCGCGTGGTGAAGCTGAACGGCAAGGCGGTGTCCGCGGCCGACTTCGCCGAGGAGCGGGCGCGCCGGCTGGTCGAGCGCGAGTTCAACCTGTCGTTCGCCGAGCGCCTGCCCACGCACAACGCGCTGGTGCAGGGAGAGTGGTTCGCGCCGGGCGAGGACGGCCTGTCCGTGGAAGAGGGCATCGCGAAGACGCTGGGCTGGAGGATCGGCGACGAGTTGAGTTTCACGGTCGGCGGCGAAGCGTTCTCGGCGCGCGTCACGTCCCTGCGGCGCCTGCGCTGGGACTCGATGAAGGTGAACTTCTTCGTCATCGGGCCGCCGCGGCTGCTCGAGCGCTTTCCGTCGAGCTATATCTCGGCGTTCCGCGTCGAGCCCGGGGGCGAGCCATTGATCAACGATCTCACCGCCCGCTTCCCGAACCTCACCGTGGTCGACGTGGGCGCCGCGCTCAGGCAGGCGCAGAGCGTGATCGACCAGGTGATCAGCGCCGTCGAGATCGTGTTCCTGTTCGCGCTCGGCGCCGGGCTGCTGGTGCTCTACTCGGCGCTGGTGGCGACCGAGGACGAGCGCCGGCGCGAGGCGGCGGTGATGCGCGTCTACGGCGCCTCGCGCGCCCAGGTGACCGGCAGCCAGCGCGTGGAGTTCCTCGCCATGGGACTGCTCGCCGGCCTGCTCGCCACCGCCGGCGCGGCGGCGATCGGGCAATTGCTTGCGCAGCGTGTGTTCGAGCTCGACCTGCCGCCGAGTCCCGCGCTCTGGATCGCCGGGCCGCTCGCCGGCGTGCTGCTGCTCTCGCTCAACGCCTGGCTCTCGGCGAGGAAAGTGCTGTCGGCGTCTCCAGCTCTTACTTTGAGAGACTCGGTGTAACCCCGGCAAGGTCCCTCAGCATTCCCTCGATGCCCGTGACCACGCGCGCCAGCCGCCCGTAGTCGACCTTGTCGGGGGTGTCGGCCGCGGTGTGGTAGTGCGGGTAGCGGTAGGGCGCGGTGTCGGTGAGCATGAGCGCCGGGTAGCCCTGCTCCCAGAACGAGGCATGGTCGGACCAGTCCACCCCCGGGATCAGCGCCGGCGCCGCCACGCCCTCGGAGGGGATCCCGGCGCCGCGGCGGAAGGCGGCAATCGACTCGTGCAGCAGCGCGCGCGAGCGCAGGTTGGAGACGAAAGCGAGGAAATTGCCGGTCGAGGGATAGAAGAACCCGAGCGGGAAGGGGAAGCGCTGGCTGCCGGGTTGCTCCGAATACCAGCCGATCGTCTCCAGGCAGAACATGGCCGCGATGCGCTCGTTGCGCTCTCTTGCGCGCAGCGCGTAGCGGCGGCTGCCCATGTCCATGCCCTGGAAAAAGGGCGGCTCCTCGTTGACGAAGAAGACGAAGCGCAGCGTCTTCGCCGGCGTCGCGTCGCGCAGCCGCCGCGCGAGCTCGAGCGTCGCGGCGACGCCCGAGCCGTTGTCGTTGCCGCCGGGTGAGCCGGCGACCGAGTCGTAGTGCGCGCCGACCACGACGATCTCTCTGCCCGAGCCAGGCACTTCGACCTCGATGTTGCGAACTTCACCCATCGAGGTCGGGAAGCGTTGTTCCAGGACTGAAAATCCAAGACCAGAAAGCGTGTTCTCCAGATAACGCGCCGCCGCCTCGAGCGCGGCGGGACGAAACATGTTGTGCTCGCGGCTCGCGACCGCCTCGACGTGCCGGCGCAGCGCCGCGGCGAGCCGGGTCTCGTCCTCGCTCAGGGCCGCGAGCGGCCCGCGGTACGAATCGCCCGGCACACGCACCATGAACCAGAGCAGCCACGCCAGCGCCGCGGCGAGCAGGATCAACAGGATAGAATCGCGCATGGCCGAGGTTGCCCTCGCAATTGCCCTCGTGGTGCTGGTTCTCGGGCTGGGGTTGGTCCTGAAGATGAATTCAACCCTCGAGCAGAAGCACCGTCAAATGCTCTCGGACTTGCACGACGGGCTGACCAGGCAGGGCGACCGGCTGAGCGGGCACCTTACCGAGCTGCGCGAGGCGATCGCCGGCAAGCTGGATGCCCGCCTCGACCAGATCTCGAGCCGGGTCAGCGAGCGGCTCGACGAGGGCTTCAGGAAAACCAACGAGACCTTCGTCAGCGTCATGCAGCGCCTGGCCACGATCGACGAGGCGCAGAAGAAGATCGAGACGCTCACCGGCAGCGTGGTGAGCCTGCAGGAGCTGCTCGGCGACAAGAAGACGCGCGGCGCCTTCGGTGAGGTGCAGCTCGAGGCGCTGGTGAGAAACGTCCTGCCGCCGAGCGCCTTCGAGCTGCAGTACACGCTCTCCAACGGCATGCGCGTCGACTGCGCGTTGAGGCTCCCCGAGCCGACGGGCCTGGTGTGCGTGGATTCGAAATTTCCGCTCGAGAACTACAACCGCATGTTCGAGGGCAGCGATACCGATCGCGCCGCGGCCAAGCGCCAGTTCCGCGCGGACGTGCGCAAGCACGTCGACGACATCGCGAAGAAGTACATCATCGCCAACGAGACCTCGGACGGCGCGGTCATGTTCGTGCCGGCGGAGGCCGTGTTCGCCGAGATCCACGCTTACCACGCCGAGGTGGTCGAGTACGCGATCGGCAGGCGCGTCTGGATCGTCTCGCCCACGACCCTGATGGCGGTGCTCAACACCGCGCGCGCGGTGCTCAAGGACGTCGAGACCAGAAAGCAGATCCACGTCATCCGCGAGGCGCTCTCGCGCCTGGGCCAGGACTTCCAGCGCTTCGACGAGAGGATGAAGAAGCTCGCCGACCACATCCGCCAGGCGCATCAGGACGCCGAGGACGTGCAGACCTCGAGCCGCAAGATCTCGCAGCAGTTCCAGCGCATCGAGTCGGCCGACCTCGAGCCGCCGGAGCCGTCCTCGAACGTGGTCAGGTTGCCGGAAGAGAGAAAGCCGGGAGGCTGATCCGCGTGGCATGAAGACCGTCGGAAACCGAAGCGTCCCGGATATCTCGCTACAACCTTCCGGTGAGCTGCTCAAGCGCGCTGCCGCGATCAACGACGCCGCGGCAGCATTGCTGCCTGGCGGCCTCACGCCGATCGTGAAGGGAATCTACCGTTACCGGACGCTGGCGGAAGCGAACAGGCACCAGGACGAGATGACCGCCGCCGCGATGGCGGCGGACTCTTCGCATCAGTAATCCTCACATCACGTTTCGTCGCATCACATTTCCTGCTAGCAAAAAAAGACTCGTTAGATATCAATTCGTAGGTGGCGCTCCGGAAGGCGTGTGCCAAAAACCACGCCGATCACCTGAACACGCCGCGATTTGCGGCATGAGCTAAGAGGGTGATGTGCTCGATCTGGTTTTCGACGTGCTTGCCCCGTCTGCTTACATGCAAGCCCTTGGCGCGCTACAATTTGCACTATGCATGCCTATACCGCGGTGATCGAGCACTGCCCGGCGACTCAGTTGTACGTCGGCTATGTGCCGGGATTCCGCGGCGCACATAGCCAGGGGGCGACGCTCGACGAGTTGCATGCGAACCTGCGCGAGGTGATCGCCATGCTCCTGGAAGACGGCGATCCCAAGCTGGAAACCGAATTCGTCGGCACTCAGACCGTACTTGTCGGATAGCCGGGCGGCGTGCCGGTCCTGAAGCCGCGAGAAGTTATCTCCATCCTGCTCGCGCTTGGCTTCGCCGAAGTAAGGCAACGCGGTTCTCACAAGCAATTTCGCCATCCGGACGGTCGGGCGACTACGGTTCCGTTTCACGCCGGCCGCGATATCTCGCCGATACTCGTTCGCCAGATCGCCAAGGACATTGGCCTGACTGTGGATG
This sequence comes from Betaproteobacteria bacterium, assembly GCA_016177575.1. Taxonomy (GTDB): domain Bacteria; phylum Pseudomonadota; class Gammaproteobacteria; order Burkholderiales; family SG8-39; genus RBG-16-66-20. Next base: position 6,720 of record JACOVA010000072.1, on the reverse strand, counting down.
AGTTCCTGAAACATCGCTGACTCGGCCTCCCACCGAATGGCGCCAGGAGGAACTCAACTGGAAATTGCGCTTCCGATTCACCCGGAACATCTGAACACGCCGAGACTGATCGCGGACGCGTGATCTGCCCCCGTTAAACGGTGCCGAGGTGACGTTTGTGCGCTGTCCATAGCGCCGTGGCAAGCAGCAGCACCGCGCCCGCCTGGTGCGCGGCGGCGAGCGGAACCGGCACCGCGAGCAGCAACGTGGAGATTCCAAGCGTCGCTTGCAGCACGAACATCCCGAGCAGGTGATGCGCTGCGACCCTGGCGTTCGTGCTCCGAACCTGAAACCAGAGTATCGGAATCAGGATCAGCAACAACCAGAAGAAGGCGCGGTGCACGAGCTGCACCGTCGCGATGTTCCACAGGAAGTTGCGCCACCAGGGCTCGAGCATGAAGGCCTCGGGCGGGACGAGGTGGCCGTTCATGAGCGGGAAAGTGTTGTAGGCGTGGCCGGCGCGCAGGCCGGCGACCAGACCGCCCGAGAGCGCCATTAGGAAGACGAGGGCGAGCACGAGAAGCGGCAAGGTCCTCGGCCTTGAAACGCCGTCTTGCGCAGGACTCAAAAGACCAAGAGCGATCCAGAACTCTGCGGCGAAGATCAGGAGCGCAAGGCCGAGGTGGGCGGTGAGGCGGAAGTGGCTGACGCGCGGGTCGTCCACCAGGCCGCTCTGCACCATGTACCAGCCGAGCGCGCCCTGCAGCGCGCCAAGAAGAAAGACGCCGGCGAGCTGCCAGGCCAAAATTCCTTGGATTTGTCTTTTAACTAAGAAAAATACGTACGGCAGAAAAAAAACCAGCCCGATGAGGCGGCCGAGCAGGCGATGCGTGTATTCGAGCCAGAAGATCCCTTTGAAGCCCTCCAGGGTCATTGCGCCGAACACCTTCTGGAACTGCGGCGTGGCGCGGTACTTGTCGAACAGCAGCTCCCAGTCGGCCTGTGAGAGCGGCGGCAGGGCGCCGGCGAGCGGCTGCCACTCCACGATCGAGAGCCCGGATTCGGTGAGGCGCGTCAGGCCGCCGACCACGACGACGGCGAAGGTGAGGGCGGCGCAGGCGAACAGCCAGCCCGCCACCGCCCGTCGACTTTCCGCGCTCATTCTCCGGGGTAGATGCGGTTGATGCCGGTGGTGATGCGGTCGGCGGCGACGCCGTAGACGTGCAGCGTCACCAGCGGCCGCGCGGTGTGGTTGGAGACGCGGTGGTAGATCGGGCCGCCGAGATCGAGCTCGGCGAGCTCGCCGGCGCGCAGCACTTTGCTCCCCAGCGGCTCGAGCAGCGGGCCCGGCGCGCGAAAGCGCTCCTCGGTCAGCCCGCCCTCGGCGATGCCGAACGCGCACCAGACGAAGTGCCCGTGCACCGGGCTCCTCTGCCCGGGAAGCCAGGTGATCGCCGTGATGACGAAATCGTCCTCGGGGTCTACGTAGAGGATGTGGCGCATGTAGCGCGCCGGGTCGCCGACGCGATGCTCCGGCCGCAGCCAGCCGATGCGCCCGCCGACGCAGTCGCGCAACGGGGTGGAGAGGTCGAGCACGTTGCCGGTCGTGAGCAGCTCGCGGCCGAAGGTCTTCGCTGCGCGCGCGAGCGGTGCCAGGTCGGGGTGGATCGGGTTCACGCCAGGGCGTCCATCAGCTGCACGCTCACCGGCTCGCCCGCCTCGACCCTGCCGCGCTCGTGCTCGAGCACGATGAAGCAGTTCGCCTCCGACATCGAGCGCAGCACCCCCGAGCCCTGCTGGCCGGTGGTGCGCACCTTCCAGGTGTTGCCTTCCCTGAAAAGGATGCCGCGCTGGTATTCGGTTCGGCCGGGCACTTTCCTGATCGCTGCAGCGGATTGAGCTTGCAGCAGGGGAATCGTGAAATCGTCGGAACGGCCGGAGAGAAAAAGCAAGGCATCCCTTACGAACTGGTAGAAAGTCACCATCACCGCGACCGGGTTGCCGGGCAGGCCGAACAGGAACGCATTGCCGATCCTGCCGAACGCCATCGGCCGTCCCGGGCGCATGGCGATCTTCCAGAACAGCACCTCGCCCAGCTTCGCCATCAGCTGCTTGACGAAGTCGGCCTCGCCGACCGACACGCCGCCGGTGGTAATGATCGCATCATGCGCGGAAGCAAGCAGAAGCGCCCTCTCCAGCGCGGCCGGATCGTCGCGCACCACGCCCATGTCGGCGATCTCGACCCCGAGGCGCGCGAGCATGCCGTGCAGCGTGTAGCGGTTCGAGTCGTAGACTTCGCCCGGCTTCAGCGCGGCGCCGATCGAGACGAGCTCGTCGCCGGTCGAGAAGAAGGCGACGCGCAGCCGCCTCCGGACGCGCAGCTCGGCGATGCCGAGCGAGGCGATCAGTCCGAGCTCGGCCGCGCGCACCTGCTGCCCGATCTTCAGTACCGCAACGCCGGCCTTGAGATCCTCGCCCGCGGCGCGCACGTTCTGCCCCGCTTTCCGGCCGGGCGGAATCGTCACGCGATCGCCGTCGGCGCGGCATACTTCCTGCACCACCACGGTGTCCGCGCCTTGCGGCATCACCGCGCCGGTCATGATGCGCACGCACTCGCCGGGAGCGACCTTGCCGTGGAAGGGTTTGCCGGCGAGGGCCGTGCCGATTTGCTTCAAGCTTGATTCGTTTTCCCCCAGGTCCGAAAAACGAACGGCGTACCCGTCCATGGCGGAATTGTCGTGGCCCGGCACGTTGATCGAGGGCACGATGTCCTGCGCCAGCACGCGGCCGAGGGCGTCCCGGACCGCGACGTTTTCGACCCCCGCCACGGGCACCAGGCAGGCGCAGATCGCCGCGCGCGCCTTGTCGACGCGCAGCGCCTCCGGATCGTAGCCGTCGACGCAGCTGACGAGTTGCGCGATGGTGCTCACGCGCTGTCGAGCTCCTCGCGCGTGTTTATGTTGCGGAACGCGTCCGCCTCGTCGTCGAAGGGGACTTCGATTACGCGCAGGGTCGCGTACCAGGCATCTATTTTCCGACCGCCGTTTTCAAGAAACCTGGAAAGATGATCCAGAACGGAAACGCGAACCAATGAGAAAACCGGATGCGGTTGGTCGCCGGTCCTGGCGACCGCGAGATCGTTTTCGCCGATCTGCTTGCCGAGGCGGGAACAGAGATCCGGCGGCAGAAAGGGCGAATCGCAGGGCACGGTGAGGACCAGCCCGTGCGCCGCCTCGCTCAGGCCCGCGTGCAGCCCGGCGAGCGGCCCGGCGAAGCCGCCGACCGCGTCCGGCACCACGCGATGGCCGAAGCGCGCGTAGGCCTCGCGGTTCTGGTTGGCGTTGATGAGGATCTCGGACACCTGCGGCGCGAGGCGCTCGAGGACCGCGGCGACCATCGGCCTGCCGCGCAGCAGTTGCAGCCCCTTGTCCACGCCGCCCATGCGCCGCCCCTGGCCGCCCGCGAGCACGATCCCCGTGACGCCGGTCATGCGCGCGATTGTACGGCTCAGTCCACGACGCGCGAGATGACGACCTTCACGCCCGAGGCGCCCGGCGCGACCGGCGCGCTCGCGCCCTCGAGGTCGCCCTTCTGCGGCACGGCGGTTCCCGATTTCGAGACGCGCGCCGCGACCACGACCCTGGCCTGGCTCGAGATGGTCGCGCCCGGCGCCATCGCCATGCTGTCGTCGAGCGTGAAGCGGTACGGCAGCTGGGCGACCGTGGTGCGCGCCACCGCCAGAGGCATGCGCGAACCGCTCTGCGCGCGCGCGAGCACGAACACCGTGTCGCCGGGAGAGACTTTGCCCGCCATGCCGGGGTCGAGGCTGACGATCCCCTCGAGGCTTGCGCCGGCTGCTTGCGCCGGCCGCTTCGGCTTTGCCTGGCTTGCCGCCGGCTGCGCTTTCGCTTCGGCGGTGGCCGTCTTGCCCGAGCGCTGCCGCGCCTCGGTGATGCTCTCGGCCACCGAGCGCGCGAATTCGGACTCCGGCGGCAAAAGCCTGCCGATGCGCTCCCAGTAGCCGATGGCCGCCTCGTACCTGCTCTGCTCGAATTCGGCGCTGCCGGCGAGCGCGAGCGCCTTGACGTTCCCGGGGTCGGCCTCGAGCGCGCGCTTGGCCAGCGCGAACGGCTCACCGGCTAGCTTGCCGCCGCGCGCCATGGCGAGGGTGTCGGCATAGTCGGCGAGCAGCGCCGCGTCCTCGGGGGTCAGGTTCGCGGCGCGCGCGTAGGCGCCGGCGGCGTCCGCGTATCGTCCCAGCACCGCGTACGAGCGGCCGAGCAGCATCCAGCCCTCCGGGTCGTCGGGAGTCTGCTCCATGCGCGTGCGCAGGCGTTCGACCAGGGATTCCATCTGCTCGCGCGTGACCGAATGCGCGCCCTCGGACTGCGTGCCGGCGCTCATCGCGCCGGGATTGCCGAGCTGCCAGTAGCCCACTGCGGCGGCGAGGGGCAGGAGCAGGGCGACGGCAATGGCTGCAATCAAAGGCTGGGCCCCCGCTTTCGCGGGGGCGACGGAAGAGGATGCGGGGACGACAGAAGGGGAAGCGGAGGCGACGGACTCAGCGTTCTCGGCGACGATGCGTCGCCGAATCTCAGCGCCGGCGCGCTCGAACTCCTCCTGCGTGATCGCCCCGCGCTGCAGGTCGGCCGCCAGCTCCTCGAGCTGCTCCCGGTAGATGGGCGCGTTCGCGGCCGGGCGCGAGGCCGCCGCGCGCGCCGGGCGCGGGCGCAGCAGCGACGGCAGCAGCAGCGCGAGCGCCGCTGCGACGAAGAGCCCGGCGATGAGCAGGAACAGCGTCATTTGGCATCGCCGTCCGGGCCGAGAACCGTCTCGACCAGGCGCCGCTCGTCGGCGCCGAGCGCGGGCGCCTCGGGCGCGCTGCGCCGGCGCCTGAGGATCACGACCAGCGCCGCCACCGCGGCGGCGAGCAGCACGAACGGTCCCGCCCAGAGTAGCGCGGTGCTCGCCTTGAACGGCGGCTGGTAGAGCACGAAATCGCCGTAGCGCTGCACCAGGAAATCGACGATCTGGTCGTCGCTCTTGCCGGCCTTGACCTGCTCGCGCACCTCGCTGCGCAGGTCCTTCGCCAGCTCGGCGTTGGAGTCGGCGAGCGACTGGTTCTGGCACACCAGGCAGCGCAGCTTCTCCTCGAGCTTGCGGATGCGCTGCTCCGTTTCGAGGTTTTCACCCGGCAATGCATTGCCCAGGAAAAAAACGAGAAAAAGTAAAGCCCAGACCCTCACTTCTGCAGCGTCCTTGCGAGCGGCCAGGGGAAGCGCTTCACGCGGTGCCCCGGCCAATAACGGTTTCCTCCGCCGCGGCGGGCTCCTCGCGCCGGCGCACCGCCACGCGGTAGCGTCGGTCGCTGGCCGCGAGCAGTCCGCCGAGCGCCATCAGCAGGCAGCCGATCCAGATCCAGTTCACGAACGGCTTGACGTGCACGCGCACGGTCCAGGCCCCGCCGCCGACCGGATCGCCGAGCGCGACGTACAGGTCGCGCGTGAAGCCCTTGTCGATCGCCGCCTCGGTCATGGGATTGCGCTGCACACGGTAGACGCGCTTCTCCGGCGCCAGGCGCGCGACGCTCGCGCCGTCGCGCTGCACCGTGATCGCGCCGCGCGACGCCTGGTAGTTCGGCCCGGCCACCTCGGTCACGCCCTCGAAGCGGATCTCGTAGCCGCCGAGCGTCGTCGCCTCGCCCGGTGCCAGGCGCACATCGCGCTCGGACTCGTAGCTCTTCACCAGCGTGACGCCGATGACGAACACGCCGATCCCGGCGTGCGCGAGCAGCATGCCGAGGAATGCGCTTGCAATTTGTGTTTTTGTTTTAACTCGCATGAATAAAGCAGTAACAGCCCCTCCGAGAATCCAGAATGCAAGCAGCAGGCCGAAGCTGGTGAGCGCGCTCCAGCGCCCGAAGGCGAGCGGCGCGAACAGAGCAAAGATCAGCGCGCCGATCGCCGCCCAGCGCAGGCGCCGCGCGACCTGCGCGGCGTCGCCGCGGCGCCAGGCGATGAGCGGCCCGATGCCGGCCAGCAGCACGGCGGGCGCCATGAGCGGCGCGAACACCGACTCGAAGTAGGGCGGCCCGACCGAGATCTTGCCCAGGCCGAGCGCATCGAGGAACAGCGGATAGAGCGTGCCGAGCATCACCGCGCCGCAGGCGACGAGCATCAATACGCTGTTGGCGAGCAGCATCGACTCGCGCGACAGCAGCTCGAAGCGCGCGCCGGGGGCGATGCGCGCGGCGCGCCAGGCGAACAGCGCCAGCGAGCCGCCGATCACAAGCGCGAGGAACGCGAGGATGAAGATGCCGCGCCGCGGATCGGTGGCAAAGGCGTGCACCGAGGTGAGCACGCCCGAGCGCACCAGGAACGTGCCGAGCAGGCTGAGCGAGAACGCCAGAATCGCGAGAATCACGGTCCAGGCCTTGAAGGTGCCGCGCTTCTCGGTCACCGCCAGCGAATGGATCAGCGCGGTGCCCACCAGCCAGGGCATGAAGGAGGCGTTCTCCACCGGGTCCCAGAACCACCACCCGCCCCAGCCGAGCTCGTAGTAGGCCCAGAAGCTGCCGAGCGCGATGCCGAGGGTGAGGAAGATCCAGGCGGTGGTGGTCCAGGGGCGCGACCAGCGCGCCCAGGTCGCGTCCAGCCGCCCGTCGAGCAGCGCCGCGATGGCGAAGGCGAACGCGACCGAGAACCCCACGTAGCCCATGTAGAGCAGCGGCGGGTGGAACAC
>JACOVA010000074.1 GCA_016177575.1 Betaproteobacteria bacterium | reverse complement strand
CCGCGGTGGCGAGGGGCGACCTGTCGAAGAAGAACACCGTGGACGTCAAGGGCGAGATCCTCGCTCTGAAGAGCACCATCAATACGATGGTGGATCAGCTCAGTTCCTTCGCCTCGGAGGTGACGCGCGTGGCGCGCGAGGTGGGCACCGAGGGCAAGCTCGGCGGCCAGGCGCAGGTACCCGGAGTGGCGGGCACCTGGAAGGACCTCACCGACAACGTCAACTCGATGGCCGCCAACCTCACCAACCAGGTGCGCGGCATCGTGCAGGTGCTGACCGCGGTGGCGCGCGGCGACCTGAAGCGCAAGGTGGTGTTCGAGACCAAGGGCGAGATCGCCGCGCTCGCCGACACCATCAACGGCATGATCGACACCCTCGCCACCTTCGCCGACCAGGTGACCGACGTGGCGCGCGAGGTGGGCATCGAGGGCAAGCTCGGCGGCCAGGCCAAGGTGCCGGGCGCGGCCGGCCTGTGGCGCGATCTGACCGACAACGTGAACCAGCTGGCGCAGAACCTCACCACGCAGGTGCGCTCGATCGCCGAGGTCGCGACCGCGGTGACCAAGGGCGACCTGACGCGCTCGATCACGGTCGAGGCGCAGGGCGAGGTGGCGGCGCTGAAGGACAACATCAACGAGATGATCCGCAACCTGAAGGACACCACGCGCAAGAACACCGAGCAGGACTGGCTGAAGACGCATCTCGCGCGCTTCACGCGCATGCTGCAGGGCCACCGCGACCTGGTGACCATGTCGCGGCTGATCCTGAGCGAGCTGACGCCGCTGGTGAACGCGCAGCAGGCGGCTTTCTACATCGTCAACGACCAGGTGCCCCAGGCGCACCTCGAGCTGCTCGCGAGCTACGCCTTCCGCGCCAGCCGCAACCTGCCGAAGACGATCGCCTTCGGCGAGGGCCTGCTGGGCCAGTGCGCGCTGGAGAAGAAGCGCGTGCTGCTCGCCAACGTGCCGAACGACTACATGCGGCTCACCTCGGCGCTCGGCTCGGCGCCGCCGCTCGGCATCGCCATCCTGCCGGTGCTGTTCGAGGGAGAAGTCAAGGCGGTGATCGAGCTGGCCTCGTTCGGCCAGTTCAGCGAGATTCACCAGACCTTCCTCGACCAGCTCACCGACAGCATCGGCGTGGTGCTGCACACGATCGCGGCCAACATGCGCACCGAGGACCTGCTGCAGCAGTCGCAGACCCTGACCGCCGAGCTGCAGAGCCAGCAGCAGGCGCTGCAGAAGACCAACGACCGGCTCGAGCAGCAGGCGCTCAACCTGCAGAAATCCGAGACGCTGCTGAAGAGCAAGCAGGACGAGCTGCGCGCGGCCAACGACCAGCTGCAGGAAAAGGCGCGCCAGCTCTCCGACCAGATGCGCCAGGTCGAGCTCAAGAACCGCGAGGTCGAGCAGGCCAAGGCGGCGCTGGAGGAGAAGGCCGAGCAGCTCACCCTGAGCTCGCGCTACAAGTCCGAGTTCCTCGCCAACATGTCGCACGAGCTGCGCACGCCGCTCAACAGCCTGCTGATACTGGCGCGGCTGCTGACCGACAACGCCGGGGGCAACATGTCGCCCAAGCAGGTCGAGTTCGCGCATACCATCCACACCGCCGGCGCCGACCTGCTCTCGCTCATCAACGACATCCTCGACCTGGCGAAGATCGAGTCCGGCACCGTCACGCTGACCATCGGCGCCGAGCGCTTCTCCGAGATCCGCGACTACGTCGAGCGCACATTCCGCCAGGTGGCGCGCGACAAGGGGCTCGAGTTCCGCGTCAGCCTCGACCATGCGCTGCCGCAGGCGATGCAGACCGACGGCAAGCGCGTGCAGCAGGTCATCAAGAACCTGCTGTCGAACGCGTTCAAGTTCACCGAGAAGGGCGGCGTGACGATGCGCATCGAGCCGGCCCGCGCGGGCTGGAGCGAAGGCAACGCGGCGCTCAATGCCGCCCCCGCCGTGATCGCGCTCTCGGTCTCGGACACCGGCATCGGCATCCCGTTGAACAAGCAGAGCATCATCTTCGAGGCGTTCCACCAGGCCGACGGCACCACCAGCCGCGAGTTCGGCGGCACCGGGCTCGGCCTGTCGATCTGCCGCGAGCTCGCGCGCCTGCTCGGCGGCGAGGTGCGGGTGGCGAGCGCGCCCGGCAAGGGCAGCACGTTCACGCTCTACCTGCCCCTGTCCTACCGGTCGGCCGGCCTGCCGCAGGGCGAAGCGGCCATGGAGCTGCACGCGCAGCCGCAGCCCGAGCCGAGGGCGACGTTCGCGGCGCCGGAGGCCGAGCCGCCGACCCGCGCGGCGGCCACCGAGGCGGCAAGCCACCTGGCCGGCAGGGCGGCGCTGCTGGTGGACGACGACATCCGCAACGTGTTCGCGCTCACCAGCGCGCTCGAGCAGCGCGGGCTGACCGTGATCCACGCCGACAACGGCAGGGAGGGCGTCGAGACGCTGAAGCGCAACAAGAACATCGACTTCGTGCTGATGGACCTGATGATGCCCGGCCTGGACGGCTACGACACCATCCGCTTCATCCGGCGGCTGGAGCCCTACGCCGGCCTGCCGATCATCGCGGTCACCGCCAAGGCGATGGTCGGCGACCGCGAGAAATGCCTCGAGGCCGGCGCGACCGACTACGTCGCCAAGCCGGTCGACGTCGACACGCTGCTGACGATCGTCTGGCGCTGCCTGCAGGAGTAGAGTGGAAACCCCCGACGGCGCGCGCAAGGCCGACATCCTGCTGGTCGACGACCGGCCGGAGAACCTGCGCGCGCTGACCGAGGTGCTCGGCGGGCTGGAGCAGAACCTGGTGCTGGCACGTTCGGGCGACGAGGCGCTGCGCTGCGTGCTGAAGCAGGATTTCGCCGTGATCCTGCTCGACGTGCGCATGCCGGTGATGGACGGCTTCGAGACCGCCACCCTGATCCGGCAGCGCCAGCGCTCGCAGCAGACGCCCATCATCTTCGTCACCGGCGCCTACGAGGACACCACCTCGATGTTCCGCGGCTACGAGGTCGGCGCGGTCGATTACATCATGAAGCCGATCGTGCCCGGGATCCTGCGCTCCAAGATCGCGGTGTTCGTCGACCTGTTCAACAAGACCGCCGGCCTGGCGCGCGAGGTCGCCGAGCGCAACAAGGCGGAAAGCGCGCTGCGCCAGGCGAACGAGGAGCTGGAGGCCAAGGTGCGCGAGCGCACGGTGAGCCTGATCGAGGCCAACCAGTCGCTGATCCAGGAGATCGCCGTGCGCAAGAAGGCCGAGGAGGGGCTGCGGCGCGCGATCGCGGCAGCGGAAGCGGCAAGCCGCGCCAAGTCGGAGTTCCTCGCCAACATGAGCCACGAGATCCGCACGCCGATGAACGCGATCATCGGCATGACCGGTCTTGCCCTGGCGACCGAGCTGAACGCGGAGCAGCGCGAGTTCCTCGGCATGGTGAAGTCCTCCGCGGATTCGCTGCTCACGGTGATCAACGACATCCTCGATTCCTCGAAGATCGAGGCCGGCAAGCTGGAGATTGCGCTGCAGCCGTTCAACCTGCGCGACAGCCTCGGCGACACCGCCAAGGCGCTGGCGGTGCGGGCGCACGAGAAGGGCCTGGAGCTTGCCTGCGACGTTTCCCCCGACGTCCCCGAGATCGTTGTGGGCGACCCCGCGCGGCTGCGGCAGGTCGTGACGAATCTGGCCGGCAATGCCATCAAGTTCACCGAGAGCGGCGAGGTCGTGGTGCGGGTCGGCCTCGATTCGCGCACCGCGGACAGCGCGGTGCTGCGCTTCTGCGTCAGCGACACGGGCGTCGGCATCCGTGCGGAGAAGCTCGACATGATCTTCGAGCCCTTCAGCCAGGCGGACGCGTCCGCCGCGCGCGCCTTCGGCGGCACCGGGCTCGGCCTGACCATCTCGGCGCGGCTGGTCAAGGCGATGGGCGGCTCGATCCGCGTCGAGAGCGCCCCCGGCAAGGGCAGCACCTTCACTTTCACGCTGCCTTTCGGCCTGAAGCACGCCCTGGGCGGGGCGAGCGGCAATCTGCGCGGGCTGCGCGTGCTGGTGGTCGACGACAACGCGACCAACCGGAAGATCCTGGTAAAGATGCTCGGCAACTGGCAGATGCGGGCCGAGGAGGCGACCGGCGGCGGGTCTGCAATCGAGAAGGTGCGGGCCGCGGCGAAGACCAGCGACCCGTTCTCGCTCGTCCTGCTCGACGGCCACATTCCCGACATGGACGGCGTCGCGGTTGCGCAGGCACTGCGGGACGACCCGGCGCTGTCCGAGTGCTCGGCGATGCTGCTCAGCTCGACCGGGCGCTTTGCCGATGCGGCGCGCTGCCGCAAGGCGGGCATCGCCGCATACCTGCTCAAGCCGATCAAGCAATCCGAGCTGCTCGATGCCATCCTGACGACGCTCGATCCGGCCGCGCCTGCGGCAAAGCCGAGGGCGGACGACAGCGGCCTGCTGCAGCCGATCAGCGGGCGCAGGCCCAAGGTGCTGGTGGCCGAGGACAACGTGGTGAACCAGAAGCTCGCCGTGCGCATGCTGGAGAAGCGCGGCTGCGAGGTGATCGTGGCCGGCGACGGCGACGCCACGCTCGAGGCGATCGGCAAGCAGTGCTTTGACCTTGTGCTGCTGGACATCCAGATGCCGAAGATGGACGGCTTCGAGGTTGCCCGCGTGATCCGCCAGCGCGAGCAAGGGACCGGCGCCCACGTCCCGGTGATCGCGCTCACGGCGCACGCCATGGACGGCGACCGCCAGCGCTGCCTCGACTCCGGCATGGACGATTACATCACCAAGCCGATCCGCGCCGCCGAGCTGTTCACGGCGATCGACCGGTGCTGTCCGGTGCAGCCCGCGGCCGGGGCGGGACCCGCGCCCGCCGCTGCGCCGCCCGCGCCGGAGGCGGCAATACTCGATCGCGGCACGCTGCTCGACCGCGTCGGCGGCGATCTCGACCTGCTCGACGACCTGCTGGTGGTGTTCAGGAAGGAATGCGGGCGCCTGCTCCCCGGCATCAAGCAGGCGATCTTCGCGCGCGACGGCACCGCGTTCCAGCGCGCCGCGCACGCGCTGCAGGGGATGCTGCGCAACCTGTCGGCGGGACGCGCCCAGGAGCTGGTGCTGCGCATGCAGCGGATGGATCTCGCCGTCGAGGGCGGCGCAGTGGAGCAGGGCTTCGCGCGTCTCGAGGCCGAGATCGCGGTGCTCAAGGAAGAACTTCTCAAAACGACCAACGAGGCCGTCCACTGACCATGCAGACCGCCACCATCGAAGACAGGATCTCGGTGCGGGTCGACGCCGACATCAGGAACCTGGTGCCGCACTTCCTCGAGAACCGGCGCAAGGACCTCGAAGTCATCCGCGGCGCCGTCGACAGCGGCGATTTCGACGCGCTGCGGACTCTCGGGCACAACCTGAAAGGGGTGGCGCGCGGCTATGGCTTCGACGACCTGACCGAGCTCGGCCTGCAGCTGCAGGAGGCCGCCTCCGCCTCCGACCGGTCCAGGATCCTGCAGCTGCACCAGAAGCTCGCCGATTACCTCGAGCGAGTCGAGCTGCGCGATGCCGGCGCGCCGGCGACGGAGCGCGGCGCGGCGCGCGAGGGCGCCGCGCAGCCCGGGCAGCGCGGCTCGGTGCTGCTGGTCGACGACCAGGAAATGAACCGCCTGCTGCTGACGCGCTACCTGACCGCCGAGGGCTACGCGGTCGAATGCGCGACCGACGGCGAGCAGGCGCTGGCGCGCATCGGCCGCTATCCGCCGCCGACCCTGGTGCTGCTCGACGTCGTGATGGAGGGAATCGACGGCTTCGAGGTGTGCCGCAGGATCAAAGCCGACCCGCTGCTGCTCGAGATCCCGGTGGTCCTGGTGACCAGCCTCGACAGCCGCGACGACCGCATCAAGGGCATCCGCGCCGGCGCGGACGACTTCCTGTCGCGGCCGGTGTTCCGCGAGGAGCTGCTGGCGCGCGTGCGCTCGCTGCACGAGCTGGCGCAGGCACGCAAGGACCTCGAGCACCACCAGGTGGTGCGCGAGATCGAGAAGCACGAGAACCTGCGCCGCATGTTCGAGCGCTACGTGCCGCGCAAGCTCGTCGACATGCTGCTTGCGAGCAAGGATGGCGCCGACACGCTGCTGTCGAAGCGCGCGCGCGGCGAGGCGGTGGTGATGTTCGCCGACTTGCGCGGCTTCACCCGCATGTCCGAGGCGCTGCCCGCGGACAGCGTGGTGTCGCTGCTGAACGAGTTCTTCGGCATGCTGACGCAGGTCGCGCACGAGCACGAGGGCACCGTGTTCGGCATGAACGGCGACGGGCTGCTGATCGGATTCAACCTGCCGGTCGCGCAGGCGGATGCGTCGCTGCGCGCGGTGCGCGCCGCCTGCAGCATGCTGGAGCGCTTCCGCGCCATCGCCGCGAGCTGGCGGGCACGTCATTCGATCGAGGTCGCCCTGGGCATCGGCATCAGCCGCGGCGAAGTGGTGGCCGGCAACGTCGGATCGGCGAGCTATGTCAACTACACCATGATCGGCGACAGCGTGAACGTGGCGGCGCGCCTGGTGCAGCGGGCCGGGCCGAATGAAGTGCTGCTCACCGAGCCGGTGGTCGAGTCGGTCGCCGGGGCGCTGCCGAAGTCCGCCTTCCATGCCCTGGAGCCGTTCACGCTCAAGGGCAAGAGCGCGCCGCTCAGAATCTACCGCGCGCGCCCCGACAGGATCGCGGCCGCCGACGCGGGCGCGCGCTCCTCGAGACCGCGCATCCTGATCATCGACGACTCCGAGGATTTCAGGCTGCTCGCCGAGCAGTACATCGAGATCGAATGGCCCGGGGCCGTGGTCACGTGCTGGGATCCGGCCGCGCGCGGCTGCCCGGCCGGGGACTTCGCGTGGGACGCGCACGACGTCGTGCTCCTGGACTACCACCTCGGCAAGCAGGACGGCGAGGACGGCCTCGCTTGGCTGCGCCGCTTCAGGCGCAATGCGCAGTGCCCTCCGGTGATCTTCCTCACCGGCGCGGGCAACGAAACCATCGCCGCTCAGGCGATCAAGGAGGGCGCAGCCGATTACCTCGGCAAGCACGAGCTGTCGCGCACTCGCCTCGCCGGCGCCATCGGCAACGCGATGCGCGCGCCGGAGGCGGCCGCGCTCGAGGCCTTTCCGAGCGACGACCTGACGGTGCCCATCGAGCCGACCTTGAGCGGCCTGCCGCGCATCGGCGGCTACCGCGTGCAGCGCAAGATCGGCGAAGGCGGCAGCGCGGAGGTCTTTCTCGCGACGCGCGCAGCGGACGGCCTGCCGATGGTCCTCAAGCTGCTCGCGCCCGAGCTGCGGCGCGACCGCAAGCAGCTCACGCGCTTCATCCGCGAGTGCGGCATCGTATCCCGGCTGGGCGGCCCCTACGTGGCGCGCATCTACGACCAGGGCGTAACCGGCGAGCATGCCTACCTGGCGATGGAGTACCTTGCCGGCGGCAGCCTGAAGCAGCGCATCGGACCGTCGCTTTCGCCATCCGCGGCGACGCGCCATCTGCTCGAGATCGCCTGGGCGCTCGACTACATCCACGGCTCGGGAGTCGTGCACCGCGACCTGAAACCGCAGAACATCATGTTCCGCACGGACGGCGGGCTGGTGCTGGTCGACTTCAGCATCTCCAAGGAATCCGGCGCGGGCTCGATTACCACGCATGGCGAGATCGTCGGCACGCCGCGCTACATCAGCCCCGAGCGCGGCCGCGGCGAGCCGGTGGACCAGCGCCACGACCTCTACAGCCTCGGGGTGATCGGCTACGAGATGCTCACCGGCGGCAAGCCGCTGTTCGACGGCGAGACGGCGCTCGCGCTGGTCTACAAGCACTGCTCGGATCCCGTGCCGCGCCTGCCGCTCGAGCTTGCCCGCTTCCAGCCGCTGCTCGACCGCCTGCTGGCGAAGAGCGCCGCCGAGCGCTACCAGAACGCGCTCGAGCTGATCACGGACCTGAAAGCGGGGTTCGCCGACATGCTCGCGCCCGCGGCTGCCGCGCCGGCGCCGCTCCAGGCCAGGGCAGCGTGACGCCGTGGGCGCGAACGACACCCGCAGGGAATTCGAGACGCTGCTCGAGACCATCGTCGGCCTCGCCGCGGCCAATATCGTCGTCATCGAGACGCTGCACGAGCACCGCGTGCTCGACAAGCGGCATTTCGCGCACGCCTACGCGCGCGCGCTCGACACGCTCGCTGCGGAGCTGCGCGGCGGCATGGTCGAGCGCACGCTGTGCGACCTCAGGGACCGCTGCATGAACGTGCGCGGCGGCGGCCTGTCGGACGTGCAGCAATGGCTCGAGCGCCTGCAGCAGGGAGAGTACGGCGATGCCGAGTAGACAAGCTTTCAACCCGCGCGACGGCCTGGGCGACAAGGCCCCGGCGCTCGTCAGCCGGGCGCGCGAGAAGGACCCGAGTTTCCCCGGGATGTCCCCCCGACTCCCCGACTCGTCCTTCGCGCGCGACCCCTACCGGCTGCGCGAGGTCGCGCGGGTTGAATCCGTTTCCACCGACGACGAGGAGCTGCAGCGCAGATGAAGAGCGCCGGCGAAGAAGAACTGCAAGCGCTGAACGGCATGCCGCGCATCGACGGCTACCGCCTGCTGCGCAAGATCGGCGAGGGCGGCAGCGCGCGCGTCTATCTCGCGCGGCGCGACGCGGACGGGCTGCAAGTGGCGCTCAAGCTGCTCGCCGAGGAGCTGCGCCGCAACCGCAGCTTCCTCCTGCGCTTCATGCGCGAATGCGCCATGGTCGCGCGCCTGAAGAGCTCCTGCGTGGCGCGCATCTACGACCGCAGCGTGGACGGCGAGCATGCCTGGCTGGCGATGGAATACCTGGCCGGGGGCAGCCTGCGCGAGCGCATCGGCCCGGCGCTCGCCCCCGGCGCGGCGCTGCGCTATTTCCTCGAGATCGCCGTCGCGCTCGACTACGTCCACGGCGCCGGCGTCGTGCACCGGGACCTCAAGCCGCAGAACATCCTGTTCCGCGTCGACGGCTCGCTGGTGCTGGTGGATTTCGGCATCGTCGACGAGGTCGAGCGCGGGGCGGCCACGCGCAGCCAGGTGATCGGCACGCCGCGCTACCTGAGCCCCGAGCGCATCCGCGGCGAGCGCGTCGATCACCGCCACGACCTGTACAGCCTCGGCGTGATCGGCTACGAGATGCTCACCGGTGGCACGGCGCTGTTCGACGGCGGCAGCGCCGCGTCGATCATCCGCCAGCACCTGCACGAGCCGCCGCCGCGCCTGTCGCTCGGTCTGATCCGCTTCCAGGACGTGCTCGACCGGCTGCTGGCGAAGCATCCCGCCGAGCGCTACCAGAGCGCGGCGGAGCTGGCCGGCGACGTGCGAGCGAGATTCGGCGACGTGCTCGCCTGCGCCGACGCGGCGCCGGCGTTCCTGAGCGCGGCGCAGCGCCCGGAACATTCCCCCCGGCGCAGGGTCGGACTCTCATAGCTTGCTCGCCCGCCCTCTGGAGAAAGGGCAGGGTCATGATATTTCGCAGAGGCAGCCGCGTCATGGCGGCGGCGTTCGGCATGCTCGCGGCGTCGCTGTTGGGCCAGGGCGACAGGGTGCAGGCCGAAAAGCTGTATTCGAGCGCAAGCACGGGCGCGATCGCGCGCCTGCCCGAGGCGTCGCTTGCGGATGCGCGCGTGGCGCTCGTCGTCGCAGGCAGACAGAGCCTCCCTGCCGCTGCGCCGCCGGCCACGCGCGACCCGCGCGCGCGGGAAGTCTCCAGGTACATGCCGATGGTCCGGCGCGCAGCGCGCAAGTACGGGATCGACCCGTGGCTGCTGCACTCGGTGATCATGGCCGAGTCGGGCTATGACCCGCACGCGGTTTCGCCCCAGGGCGCGAGCGGGCTGATGCAGCTGCTGCCCGAGACTGCCGCGCGCATGGGCGTGCGCGACCTGTTCGATCCGCGCCAGAACATCGACGGCGGCGCCCGCTACCTGCGCAACCTGCTCGCCCTGTTCGACAACGATGTCGAGCTCGCGCTCGCCGCTTACAATGCCGGCGAGGGCGCGGTGATGCGCGCCGGCAACCGGATCCCCAGGATGCGTGAGACGATCGCCTATGTGCCCAAGGTGCTCGGCCACTACCGCAGCGCGCGCGAGTCGGACTCCTTTCCGTAGATGTCGCGCCAGGGCCTGATCAACGCGGTCGCCGCGGCCGTGGTCGCGCTGCTGGTGCTCGGCTACTGGGGCTACAGCTGGCAGCAGAAGCGCGCGCTCGACCAGAGCGTCGCCGCGCTGGTCGCCGACGCCGGCAAGCTGCTCGGCGAGGCGCTCGAGGGCGCGCCGGAGGCCGCGCGCGCCGCGGCGCAGACCGAGACCGCGGCCGGGCTCGTCGCCGACCTGGAGGCGATGCGCGCGGCGCCGAACCGCGAGCTGGTCGAGGCGGCGAGCCAGTACCTGATCACGGTGCGCGAGGTGATCCGCCGGCGCGGCGCGAGCGCGCGCCTGCGCCAGGGGGTGGACGCGGCGCGCGCGGCGCTCGAGGAGCGCATGCGCGCCGCCGGGCAGCGCTCGGCGGGCTGGATCGACGAGGTGATCGCGGCGCGCAAGCGCCTCGACACGGCCTATTTCGAGTACCGCAGCGCCGTCACCTCGCTCGGCAACCTGCTCGATGAGCTGCGGCCGGTGAGCAAGGCGCTGGCGGCGCACGCCGGCATGGCCGCGCTGCTGCCCGACGAGGGCCTGCGCGTGCGCGCGCGCGACGCGGCGCGCGCCGAGGCGCAGGCGGCCGAAGCCGAGATGGACAAGATCCGCAAGTACCCGCCGCTGCGCTAGCCGGCGCCAGGCTGCTTCTTCCTCTTCTTCCTGAACGCCTCGACGCGCCGGCGCGGCTCGCCCGACTCGTAGCTGCGCGCGAACTCGTCGATGCTCGCGCGCACGCTCGCCTCGAGCGGCGCCTCCTCCCACAGCCTGCACAGGCGCTTCTGCGCGCGCATCGCTTCCGCCCCGCCGGAGAGGATGGCGTCGAGGGTTTGATTTACGCCCTTGTCGAGTTCTTTTTCTTCGAAGACCTTTTCCACAAGACCCCAGCTCAAAGCTTCGCTGGCCCCGATCGTCTCTCCGGTCATCACCAGCCAGCGCGCGCGCCCGGCGCCCACCAGGCGCGGCAGCAGCGCCGCCTCGACCACCGAGGGAATGCCGAGGCGCACCTCGGGCATGCCGAAGGCGGCGGTGTCGGCGGCGATGCGCAGGTCGCAGGCCGCCGCGAGCTCGAGCCCCGCGCCCAGGCACCAGCCGTTGATGCGCGCGAGCACCGGCAGCGCGCAGTCGCGGATCGCGGCGCAGGCGTCGTGGATCAGGCCGATGAATTCGCGCGCCGAGGCCGGGTCGAGCGCGCCCAGCGTCTCGAGATCGGCGCCGCCGATGAAGGCCTTGTCGCCCGCACCGGTCAATACCACGGCACCAAGCCGAGGGTTTGTCAGGGAATTCATCAACTCGACAAACTGCTGAAGCGATTCGCGCGTCAGGCTGTTGAGCTTTCTCGCGTTGTCCACCGTGAGGCGCGCCACCAGCGCCCCGCCGCGCGGCTCCAGGCTCACCGCGAGCGGCGTGCGCAGCGTCATCGCCTGCCGGACTCGAGCGCGGCGAGCGCCTCGCGCAGCGCCGCCTGCACCTCCGGCGCGGCCGGCTTGGTGGCGAGCGCGCGCTCAAGGAAGCGCGCCGATTCGGCCGGCCGGTGCATCGCCGCGAGCAGGGTGCCGAGGTGATAGAGCGCGCTCAGGTTGTCGGGCGACAGGCGCACCGCCGAGCGGTAGCGGCGCTCGGCGTCGGCGAGGCGGCCATCGGCGCGCAGCGCCGCCGCCTCCTGCAGCAGGCGCTGCACGCGCGCCGAGCGGGTTTCGCCGCGGGCCGCCATCGCGCTCAGGCGGCCGCGCGCGCCTGGCCGGCGAGCGCACGCTCGAGCTTGCGCGCGTCGGCGTCGAAGCGGCGGATGCCCTCGGCGAGCTTGTCGACCGCCATGGCGTCCTCGTTGTGCAGCCAGCGGAACTGCTTTTCGTTCAGCGTGGTTTTGCCGATGGCAAGCCCTTTCGCCGCTTGCGGGGAAAGCATCCTCGGAACGGAACCCGAAACCCCAGCCAGCTTCTCGAGCAGATCCGGAGCGATCGTCAGCAGATCGCAGCCGGCGAGGGCGAGGATCTGCTCGGTTTTCCTGAAGCTCGCGCCCATCACCTGCGTGGCGTAGCCGTGCTTCTTGCCGTAGCCGTAGATGCGCGCGACCGAAGCGACGCCGGGGTCCTCGGCGATCGGGATGTCGTCCAGCTTGCGCGCCTGCTTGTGCCAGTCGTAGATGCGGCCGACGAAGGGCGAGATCAGCGTCACGCCGGCGTCGAAGCAGGCGAGCGCCTGCGCGAAGGAAAACAGCAGCGTCAGGTTGCAGTGGATGCCCTCGCGCTCCAGGCGCTCGGCGGCGCGCACGCCCTCCCAGGTGCTCGCGAGCTTGATCAGGACCCGGTCACGGGAAACTCCGCAATCTTCGTAAAGCCGTATGAAGTGTTCCGCCTTTTTTACGGAATTCTCCTGATCAAACGAAAGCCGGGCATCGACCTCGGTCGAAACCCGCCCGGGAATGTGCTTGAGAATTTCGACGCCGAAACTGACGAACAGCCGGTCGATCGCCTGCTCGCCTTTTCCCTTCGAGAAGGCATTTTCGACTAGAGCTCTGAACCTCGAATCCTGGGCCGCCGACAGCAGGAGCGAGGGGTTGGTGGTCGCGTCCTGCGGCCGCCAGCGCGCCACCGCGTCGATGTCGCCGGTGTCGGCGACCACCACCGAATGCTGCCTGAGCGATTCGAGCAGGCTGGCCACAGGACGGGAGGATACAACGCAATGTCAGAAACTGTCAGCGGATGCGCCGGACTGCCCCGCCTAGGGTATTGAAATGCAATGCATCGCCTGGCGAAGATCAACTACACCATCCGCACGGCCTCGTTCGCCTGGTGCGCGCTGGTGATCGGGCTGGTGCTGTGGGAGCGGCACGCGGGGGCGCTCGCCTGGGGGCTGCTGGCGCTGCAGTTTCTCGCCTATCCGCACCTGCTGTACCTGCGCGCGATCGGCTCGCCGGACTCGCGCCGCGCCGAGATGCAGCACCTCTACCTCGACCCGCTCCTGCTCGGCGCCTGGCTGGCGGCGCTCGGCTTTCCGCTCTGGATCGCCTACGCGGCGCTGTTCGCCACCGCGCTCAACAACGCGGTGATGCGCGGCTGGCAGGGCGCCGCGACCTCGGTGGTGTGCTTCGCGCTCGGCGCGCTCGCCTGGATCGTGCCGATGGGGCTGACGCGCTTTCCGGGCACCAGCCCGCTGGTGACGGCGCTGTGCTTCTTCGGCTCGGCCTGCTATTCGTGCGGCGTCGGCATGGTGGTGTTCGGCCAGAACCGGCGCCTGCAGCGCGTGCGCGACCGGCTGCGCGAGGGCGAGCGCCGCTACCGCCTGATCACCGAGCACGCCGGCGACCTGGTGGCGATGGTCGACCGCGACGGGCGCTGGCTCTACGCCAGCCCCTCCTACGAGCGCATCTTCGCGCTCGGCGACCTCGCGCCCGGGGCGGACGCGTTCCGCAACCTGCACGAGGAAGACCAGTTCCGCGTGCGCGGCGCGCTGCAGGTGGTGGTGCGCAGCGGCGAATCGTGCCGCCTGCGCATGCGGCTGCGCACTGCGGGCGGCGACGTGCGCAAGTTCGAGTCGCTGGTGCACGCGGTGCGCGCCGAGGACGGCGCGGCGCCGGAGGCGCAGGCGAGAATCATCGGCGCGGTGATCGCCTCGCGCGACGTCACCGAGCTGCGCGACCGCGAGGAGCAGCTCGAGGTCGCCGCGCACGCCTTCGAGCGCATGGCCGAGGCGATGGTGATCAGCAACGCCGCGGGGCGCATCCTCACCGTCAACCAGTCCTTCACCCGCATCACCGGCTATGCCGCCGAGGAGGTGATCGGCCGCCAGGAGAGCGAGTTCCGCTCGGCGATGCAGCCGCAGGCCTTCTACGACGACCTCTACGCCGAGGTGCTGCGCACCGGCTACTGGAACGGCACCACCTGGTGCCGGCGCTGCGACGGCACCGTGTACCGCGAGTGGCGCAGCGTGAGCGCGGTGCGCGACGCCGAGGAGCGCGTCACGCACTACGTGAGCCTGTTCCGGGAGCTCGACGGCCATGCCGCCGACGCGCGGCCGGCCAAAAGCGCCTAGATTCCGTAGGGTTTTTATAAGGAGTAAACTGCATGGTTAACAGGGCGTTACAGACAAGACGCGCAGCAGACGCGCCGCCAAGGAGACGAGCAGTTGCAGCCCACCGACATCAGGAACCCCGACTACTTCCACAAGGTCGTTGATTGCCAGTGGGCCTGCCCGGCCCACACCCCGGTTCCCGAATACATCCGGCTGATCGCCGCCGGCAGGTACTCCGATGCCTACATGGTCAACTGGAGCTCGAACGTCTTCCCCGGCATCCTCGGGCGCACCTGCGACCGGCCCTGCGAGCCGGCCTGCCGCAGGGGGCGCGTCGAGGACGAGAACCTGGCCAGGCCCGAGCCGGTGGCGATCTGCCGGCTCAAGCGCGTGGCGGCGGATCTGAAGGATGATATTCGGGGCCAACTGCCGAAACCAGCCGCGAAGAAGAACGTCTAGTAAATTGCCTGCGTAGGGG
>JACOVA010000073.1 GCA_016177575.1 Betaproteobacteria bacterium | reverse complement strand
TGACCTGCTGCGCGACCGCGATAGCTGGCGTCGCGACGAGCGTGGCGCCCACAAGAATCGCGATGATCAGATGCCTCATGGTTCTCTCTCCTCTTGCTATGATGGCTGGTCGCGATTCTCCACGGCAATGCGCTTCGATTGAAAGTGATCCTTTCTCAAGCGAGACATGAGTTCGAGGAATGAATAGAGGGCGGCGACCGCGCTTATCGCTCGAGCTGCTGAAAGGCTTCGAGGCGGCCGCGCGTCACCTGAGCTTCACGCGTGCGGCGGCTGAACTGTTCGTGACGCAATCGGCGATCAGCCGCGGCATCAAGACGCTCGAGCATCAGCTGGGTCGTCCGCTGTTCATCCGCGTGGATCGCGGTCTGGAATTGACCGATGCCGGGCGCACGCTGCTGCAGGCGGTGGGGGATGCGCTGCAAATCATCGACGAGGCGACGGGTAGGCTGAGCAGGGAAAGGGCTCGGCATGAATTGACGGTAACGACCAATGTCGCTACCGCATCCCTGTGGCTGGTGCCACGGCTGCTGCGTTTCAACCGCTCGCATCCGGACGTTAATGTGCGCGTTCTCGCTACGAACAAAGTCGTCAATCTCGAACGCGAGCGAGTGGACGTTGCAATCCGCCACTTCCCGCCGGAATCCAGACTGCCCGAGGCGAACCCGCTGGTGATCGAACGGGTGTTTCCCGTATGTTCGCCAGCGCTGGCGCGGGAGCGGTCGCTTGCATCGCCTGCGGACCTCTCAAATCACGTCCTGCTTCAGTTCGAAACCTATACCTCGCTCGGGCCCTGGCTGGACTGGACGCGTTGGCTTGAGGCCATGAATCTCGCCGCATTGGTCCCGGTCGGAGTACTGCGGTTCTCGCACTACGACCAGGTAATACAGGCGGCGCTTGACGGAATCGGCGTCGCACTTGGACGGCATCCGCTCGTCGCGGATCACCTGCGCAATGGGCGTCTGGTCACCCCGTTCGGCGGTCGGGGTGTCATCTCCGGGAATCTGTATATGGTGGCTGCGCGCGGGAGCGAGGATCGCGGGTTCGTCAGGGCGTTCATGGATTGGCTTCGCGCAGAGGTGCGCAGTGATGACGATGAAGCACCCGATCCGAGCGTAATACCGATGCGCCCGACCTCGCCGGCGCGCTCTCGCCGGCGTTGATGATCAAAGGTCGAGGGCCTCTTGGGCGAAGCGCAATTGCATCGCAGCATTGGAGTCTTCTTCGGCGAGTAGTCCATGTGCGCCGACACCGAGCAGGCGCACCGGCCGGCGCCGCGCCTCGGTGCGCTCGAGCAGCGCCAGCGCGCGCTCGGCGAACTGCACCGCATCGCGGGTCGCGGGCTCCGTGGTGTGGCTGCGCGTCACGGTGGTGAAGTCGCCATAGCGCACCTTGATGGTTACGGTCCGTGCGACGAGATTCCTCTTCTGCATGGCGCTGCATACTCTGTGCGCCAGCGCGCCCAGCTGGCGCGCCATTTCGTCCGCATCCTCGAGGTCAACGGCGAAGGTCGTCTCGGCCGAGAGCGACTTCCACGGCCGGTCGGGCGTCACCGCGCGCGGGTCGTCGCCGTGCGACAGACGTTTTAGCCAGCTCGAAAGAGAACCTACTGCCTTTTTCAGAACCTCTTCCTCTATTTCCCTGACATCGACCAGCCTCCGGACGCCGAGCGCGCGCAGCTTGCGCGCGGTGACCGGCCCCACGCCCCACAGCGCCTCGACCGGAAGCTGCTGCAGGAAGCGCTCGACCCGCCCGGGTGCGATCACGGTGAGGCCGTCGGGCTTGCGCCAGCCCGAGGCGATCTTGGCGAGGAACTTGTTCGGCGCCACGCCGGCCGATGCGGTCAGGCCGAGCTGGTCGCGGATCAGGCGCTTGATTCGCTTCGCGACCTCGGTCGCCAGCGGCTCGCCCCAGTTGTTCTCGGTCACGTCCAGGTAGGCCTCGTCGAGCGAGAGCGGCTCGACCAGCGGCGTGCACTCGCGCAGGATCGCCATCACGCGCTGCGAGACGGCGCGGTAGCGCGCGAAATCGGGCCGCACGATCACCAGCTCCGGGCACAGCCTCGCCGCGCGCGCCATCGGCATCGCCGAGCGCACGCCGAAGGCGCGCGCCTCGTAGCTCGCCGCGGCGACCACGCCGCGCGATTCGGGCGCGCCGCCCACCGCGACCGGCCGGCCCCTGAGCGACGGATCGTCGCGCTGCTCCACGGAGGCGTAGAACGCATCCATGTCGATGTGGATAATGCGGCGCGGGGCCCCGGGCATGGGAAAGTGTAGCGTTGCGGGCGGCCCGGATCGCATCGTTCGGAGGTGTGCAATGGCATTTCGCATGGTTGCGGCAGTCGTCCTGCTGCTCGCCCTGGGCATGTTCCTGTATTGGGCCGAGCGCGCGGGCTACCTGCCGCAGTCGACGCGATCGCACCCGTCCGGCCTGCAAACCGCGCTGCTGCTCCCGGCGACGACCCTGGATCTCGAGACCGGCCAGCCGGGTACGCCGCAGGCCGACCTGCGCTGGGGCATGGCGGCGCGCGAGCAGCCCTACCTTGCCGCGCACGGTGAGGCGCTGATCGCCGAGAGCGGCGGCACGCGCTGGGAGGACCTGGACGCCGCCGCGCTCGCGCGGCTGCGCTACGCGCCCACCCAGTACTCTGCCTGGGGACCGGACGCGCCGGTGCGCAAGGACGCGGCGTTCGCGGTGCGCACTCCCGAGGGCAATTTCGCCAGGATCCGCGTCGTCGAGGTCGGCCCCGGACATGACCTGCGCATCGAGTGGACGCTGGTCGCCGCGCCCGCCGCGCCGGCGCCGCCCGCGCCCGATCCCGAGCTGGCCTGGCCCGCGCTGCACGACGAGGCGCTCGCCGCCTACCGCGCGCAGCGCTACGCCGAAGCGCTCAGGGTCTGCCGCAGCTGGGTGGCGCCCGAGCCGCGCGCGGCGCTGCTCAAGCAGCGCTGCCTGCGCATGCTCGCGGTTCTGCACCGCGACGGCGGGCGGCTGCGCCAGGCCGCGCAGCATTTCGCGCTCGCGGTCGACACGGTGCGCGCCATGGCGCCGCCCGAAACCGCCGCGCAGCGCATGGCGCTGCGCGCCGACCTGCACGACCTCGGCGAGGCGCTGGCGCAGCTGGGATTGCGCGGCACGGCGCGCCGCGCGCTCGCGGAGGCGCGCGAGCTCTACCTCGCAACCGAGCCCGGCCACCCGGCGCTCGAATCGATCGACGCGCAGCTGCGACGCCTGCAGGCGACGGCGAGATGAGGCGATATGTGCAGCCTTCGATCGGCTTCTACTACGGCTATCACCGCTACTACGGCCCGCGTCACCACCGCCGCTGGTAGCCCTTACCGGCGGCGCCGATACTCGATCATGAGCCAGCCGCCGAGCATGCCGCCAAGGTGCGCGAAGTGGGCCACGCCGCTCGCCGTGCCCGTCACCCCCAGCACCAGCTCGAGCAGCCCGTAGACGGTCACGAAAACGCGCGCCGGCATCGGGATCGGCGGAAACAGCAGCATCACCCGGCGCCGCGGGAAGTACCAGCCGAAGGCGAGCAGCAATCCGAACATTCCGCCCGAGGCGCCCACGGTGGGCGCCTGCGGCAGGCCCATCAGCGCGGTGACCGCCAGGTGCGCGAGCGCCGCAGCGATCACGCTCGCCAGGTAGTACTGCAGGAAGAAGCGCGCGCCGAACAGCCGCTCGATGTCCTGGCCGAACATGTACAGCGCGAGCATGTTGAACGCCAGGTGCGTCAGCCCGCCGTGCAGGAAGCCGTAGGTGAGCAGCTGCCAGGGCTCGAAGCCGGGGCCCCCAGGCATGCCCGGCGGCCAGAGCGCGAACCAGACGAACAGCGCCGGCCCGGCAATATCCTGCAGCAGGAAGACGGCGATATTGATCGCCAGCAAAGCCAGGGTGACCGGTGGCATCAGGCGCGACTCGCGGGCCCGATTGTGTCAGATGTGGCGAAATCGCCGCTCCGGGCGCCGAATCGGGCCCGCGCCGGACAACTTTTTGCATTGCCGGCTGCGGAACTTGGTAGCGTTGGCCGATGGGCTGCTGCATCCACTATGCAGTGCGCGACGGCATGCTGCGCGCCGTGGTCTCGGGCAAAGCCCTGGGCCGCAACTCGGGCGACATTGCCGCCTGGATCGCGCGCGACATCGCCGAGCAGGCGGGGCGCGCAACCTGCAACCGCGTGCTGATCGACGTCCGGGGGGTCGCCGACCGGCTCGGCTCGCTGGGGGCGCTCGCGATGGCGAGCGGCGAGCCGGGCCGCGTCGCCGGCTACCGCGTCGCGGTGGTGGACGCGATGGAGAACGACGCCTATTACGCGCTGCACGAGATGGCGGCGCAGGCGCGCGGCTACGTGCTGCGCTGCTTCACCAGCGTCGCCGATGCGGCGCGCTGGCTGCACGGCGTCCCCGGCCGCGATTAAACTCCGGGCATGAGCCCGGAAACACGCAGCTTCGAATCCCTGCTCGCGACCATGACCCGCGCGATCTGCGCCGGCGACGGCGCGGCCGCCGCCGCCTGCTTCACCCCCGGCGGCATGTACCACGACGGCTTCTACGGCGAGTTCGCAGGGCGCGAGGCGATCGCGCGCATGGTGACCGACTGCTTCCACCGCGATGCGCGCGACTTCGCATGGACGCTGCACGACGCGCTGAGCGACGGCCGCATCGGCTTCGCGCGCTACGACTTCCGCTACGTCTCCAGGATCGCCGGCAGCGAGGGGTGCGCCGCGGGCTTCAGCGGCATCGCTTTCTGCGCGCTCGAAGGCGGGCTGATCCGCCGCTACGCGGAGCAGTTCGAGCGCGCCCCGGTGCTCGCGCAGCTGGGCTTCTCCGACGCGCGCATCGTCAAGTCGGTGCGCCGCTGGGCGAAGGCCTAGCGAAATCAGGAGCCGCGCCCGACCGTCAGCCGGTCGTCGACCGCCCTGACGCCGGGCGTGCGCTCGGCGGCCTGCACGGCGCTCTGCCGCACCGCGACCGAGGGAGCCTTGCCGGAGAGTTGCACCACGCCACCCGTCGCGATCACCTCGATGGCGCGCGCGCCCGGGCCGATGCTCGCGCTGAGCGCGCTCCTGACGCGGTCGAGGAGCTCGGTGTCGGGAGGCGTGCCGCCGGCGCGGGCAAAAAGCGTGCTCGACAGCGTGAGGGAGAGAACGAGGAAGAGGAAGCGCGCATAGTTTGCTTTCATGCGCTCTCCGACCGCCGCCGCCGCCGTTTGGTTCCGCGCCGGGATTTCGCTATTTAAGCTTGGCGGTCAGGACGCGCAGGCGCTCGGAGAGCGCGCCGAGCAGCGAGGACGCGAAATCCGGGCTGGTCTTGACCAGCTGCAGGAAAGCGTTGCGGTTGACCGGCAGCACCTGGCAGTCGGTCTCGGCGAACACGCTGGCGAGGCGCGGCGCCTGCTCGACCAGCGCCAGCTCGCCGAACACCCCACCCGCGGGCAGGCGCTCGACCACCCGGCCCATGACCGAGATCGCGACCCTGCCCTCGACCACCACGTACATGCGCAGGCCGGTCTGGCCCTCGCGCACGATCACCTTGCCGCGGTCGAAGTACAGAGGCGGATCCTCCGTCATTCCCTTGACCAGCTCGGCCAGGCGCCTGGGGTCGAAGACGACGGATTCCTTGATCGCGGAGGCGGGCGTGAGCGTTTCGTTGGTCTCGAGCCGCTCGATGGTGTCGCGCAGCCTGCCGATCATCATGCTCATCAGCATGAGGGCGAACGCCGGCTTGGTCTTGAGGCCCTGCCTGAACTGCTTGTCATCGAGCGCGATGACGCGGCAGGCGGATTTCGCCACCGCGCTGGCGCTGCGCGGCGCCTGGGTGATCGAGGCCATCTCGCCGAAGATCTGGCCCTTGCCGACCGTGCCGATGATCTTGCGGCGTGCCACCAGGTCGACCTCGCCGTCGAGCAGCAGGTACATCTTGCTGCGCTTGAACAGCAGCGGGTTCGCCTTCTCGTTCTCGGCGAAGATGGTCGCGCCCTGCGCCACCGCCTCGGGCTTGCCGGCGGACTTGAAGAATTCCAGCGCCACCGCGGGCTGGTAGATCGAGCTTTGCGGCTCCATGCCTCGGCCTCCCCCTTTTTTGAGAGTATAAAGGGTCGCTGGCAAAGCCCCCGAGCGAGCCCCTCAATGACGATCTCGATGTTCCAGGCGAGCGCGCCGCGCTTCGTCAACGGCCTGAAGAACCTTGCCGCCATCCTCGACAAGGCGCAGGCACACGCCGAGGCGAAGAAGATCGACCCACTGGTGCTGACGTCCTGCCGCCTCTACCCGGACATGTTTCCTTTGAGCCGGCAGGTGCAGATCGCGTGCGACACGGCGAAGGGGGCGGTGGCGCGCCTGGCCGGCGCCGAGGTGCCGAAGCACGAGGACACCGAGCAGACCTTCCCCGAGCTCAAGCAGCGCATCGCGAAGACGGTCGCTTTCATCGAGACTTTCAAGCCGGCGCAGATCGACGGCGGCGAAGACAGGGACATCGCGCTCAAGCTCGGCACGCGCGAAGTGCAGTGGAAGGGGATGCAATACCTGCTCGGCTTCGCGCTGCCCAACTTCTATTTCCACGCCGTGACCACCTACGACATCCTGCGCCACAACGGCGTAGAGCTCGGCAAGCGCGATTTCATCGGCAATCCCTAGCCGCGGAAGGATGCGCGCCAATGCGCCTGGTCATCGCCCAGATGAAGCACGAGACCAACACCTTCTCGCCGGTGCCGACGCCGCTCGGGCGCTTCGCGCACGGGCGCGCGCTGCCGCTCGCAGGGCCCGAGGTCTACGAGGCGTTCAAGGGCACCGGCACGCCGATCGGCGCCTTCATCGACCTTGCCGAACAGGCGGGCGCCGAGGCGGTGTACCCGGTGGCGGGCAACGCCGCGCCGAGCGCGCCGGTCGAGGACGCCGCCTACGAGGCGATGGCGGGCCGCATCGTCGAGGCGGTCGCGAAGGGCTGCGACGCGGTGCTGCTCGACCTGCACGGCGCGATGGTGACGCGCAGCTACGACGACGGCGAGGGCGAGCTGCTCGGGCGCATCCGCAGGATCGCGCCCGAGGTGCCGGTCGGCGTGGCGCTCGACATGCACACCAACCTGTTTCCGGCGCTCGCCCGGCAAGCGACCGTGATCGCCGGCTACCAGACCTATCCGCACGTCGACATGTACGAAACGGGCGTCCGTGCCGCGCGACCGATATTTTCTTTTTTAAGCAGAAAAGTAAGACCCACGCTTGCTTTCGGCCATCGCCCGATGCTGCCGCACGTGATGCGGCAATCGAGCCTGGATTCTCCCAACAGGGAAATTCAAGCCAGAGCAAAGGAAATGGAGCGGCAAGGCGTCGGCAAGGAACACGCTCGCGTGTTGTGCGCTTCGTTTTTCGTGGGCTTTCCGCACGCGGATATTCCGTACGCCGGCTCCTCTGCGATCGTCGTGAGCGACGGCGACGCGGCGAAGGCGCGCGCATGCTGCGACGAGCTGCTCGACATGGCGTGGCACGCGCGCGAGCAGTTCGTGTACCGCGCCGAGCCGCTCGAGCGCTCGCTCGAGCGCGCCGGGCGGCTGCGCGAGCGGCCAGTGGTGCTGCTCGACCACTACGACAACTGCGCCTCGGGCGGCACCATGGACACCATGGCGGTGCTGGGCGGGATTCTCGACGCGGGGCTGGAGGAGGTCGCGGCGTTCGCGATCTGCGACCCGCAAGCGGTCGAGCAGATGAAGCGCGCCGGCGAGGGCGCGCGCGTCACGCTGCCGCTGGGCGGCAAGACGGACATGCCGGCGCTCGGGCTCAAGGGCCGGCCGCGCAGCGTCACCGGCAACGTGCGGCGCATCGTCAACGGCATCTACCGCAACGAGGGCCCGATGGCGCGCGGCGAGCTCGCCGACATGGGCCCCTCGGCGCTGCTCGACACCGGCAAGGTGGAGATCGCGGTGATCTCGCGCCACGTCGAGCCGCACGACATCGGCGCCTTCCGCGCGCTCGGCATCGAGCCGCAGAAGAAGCGCTACCTGATGCTGAAGAGCCGCGTGCACTGGCGCGCCGGCCTGGGGCCGATCGCCCGGGCCGTGGTCGAGTGCGCGGGCGAGGGCGTGTGCACCTCGGACTATTCGCAACTGAGATTCACCCGCCTGCGCGGGCCGGTCTATCCGCTCGATCCGGAGGCGCGGCCCTCCGACTGAAGCCCGGCGCGGCGCCGCCGGCTGCGCATGCGCGCCAGGCGCTGCATTCTCAGCAGCTCGCGCCAGGCGGCGTGCCTGGCGGGCTTCACGAGCCCTTGACCACGACCAGATTGTTGACCACCGAGCGCACGCCGTCGACGCCCATGGCGAGCATCGCCGCGCGCTCCTTCTCGACCGGCGCCTCGACGGTGCCGTAAAGCGTCACGACGCCGTTCGACGCCGCGACCTCGAGCGCGCCGGTGTTCACTTCGGGCGAGCTCATGAGCGCGCTCTTCACCTTGCTGCTGAGCTCGGCATCGGCGGGCTGCGGGCTGCCCGGCTGCGGGCCGCCTGCTTCGGCCTTCGGCGTCGGCGTCACGGTGCTCTTGAAGTCCTCGGCCGGCTTGGCGATGTCGGCGACCGCGTTCTTCGGCGGCATTTCGGCGGGCTTGGCGAACTTGCCCGCCTGGCCGGCCTGCTGGTCGCAGGCGGCGAGCGCGACGGCAAGCGCGCTGATGGAGACGATGGCTGTGCAACGATTCACGCGAACCTCCTGCCTAAGGATATGAGGGTCCATTTCTTCCCCCAGCGAGCTTCGTGCCAAGGTGAATTCGATTCGAATCGAATCAACCGCTTGTCGGAGCGCCCGGTTCGGCGTGGGGAAAATCCGTCGCCGTGCAGCGACGGCGCTCGCGCTCGCAGCCGCGCTCGCATGGGCGGCGGGTGCGGCGCTCGCCAACAGCGATCCGCTGGCGGGCGTGCTGTCGACCCCCGGCGCCGCCGGCCTGGGCGCGGCGTGGCGATTCGAGCGCTCGCCTTACCGCGGCGCGGGCACGCGCGTCGACTTGGTGCCGCTTTACCTGTACGAGGGCGAGTACGCGTACCTGCACGCCTACCGCGTCGGCCTGAAGCTCGACGCGGGCGCGCGCCACCGCTTCGACGTCTTTCTCTCGCACCGCTTCGAGGGTTTCCCGTACGACCGCATCCCGCAGAGCCTCGCCGGCATGGCCGAGCGCCAGCCCGGGCTCGACTTCGGCGCGAGCTACGAGCTGCGCGGCGACTGGGGAGCGGCCTATGCCGAGGTCCTGGGCGACGCGATCGGCGCCTCGCACGGCCGCGAGCTGCGCCTCGGCTACAAGTACGAATGGCGCAGCGGCCGGCTGCGGCTGCGGCCGCACGCCACGCTCGCGCTGCGCAATGCGAGGCTCAACAACTACTACTACGGCGTGCTGCCCGCGGAGGCGAGCTCGCTGCGGCCCGCCTACGAGCCGGGCGCGGGCGTCAACGGGCAGCTCGGCCTGTACGGCGCCTACGCGCTCACCGAGCGCTGGCGCCTGCTCGCCGGGCTCGGCGCGACGCGCTGGTCGCAGGGCGTGCGCGCGAGCCCGATCGTCAACCCGCGCTTCGAGACTTCCGCCGCGCTCGGGCTGCTGTACGAATTCTCGCCCGAGCACGAGACATGGCCGGAGAAGCGCCCGCTGCTGCTGCGCCTTTACACCGGGCGCGCGAGCGAGTGCGACGTGGCCAAGGTGGTGCGCCTGGTCTGCACCTCGACCGATACGCCCGATCAGACGCGCGTGGTCGCGGCCGAATTCGGCCGCCCCTTCGTCGAGCGGCTGAACGGCTGGCCGTTCGACGTCGTCGGCTACCTCGGCCTGCTGCGCCACCGCGAACGCGGCGTGCAGCCCGACGTGTGGCAGCTCAACGCCTACATGAAGGGAATCTGGTACGGTTTTCCGTGGCGCGAGCGGCTGATGACGCGCATCGGCCTGGGCGTCGGCGCGTCGTACGCGCACGGCGTGCCGCTGCTCGAGCTGCGCGACCAGCAGAAGAACGGCCGCAACACCTCGCGGCTGCTCAACTACCTCGATCCGACCATCGACTTCAGCCTCGGCGACCTGCTCGGCGTGCGCTCGCTGAAGCGGACCTTCCTCGGCCTGGGCGTGTCGCACCGCTCGGGGATCTTCGCCACCTCGCAGCTGCTCGGCAACGTGAGCGGCGGCTCGAACTACATCTACAGCTACGTAGAGTGGGAGATGTAGCCTAGCGCGGGGGCGGAGGCGGTGGCGTTCCCGGCGGTGGCGGCGGCGGCGCCGAGTAGGACGAAGGCGCAGGCCGCGTGTTCTCGAACCGGCCGGCGACCGGCACGCGGTGGCCCTTCGCGTACATGCACTGCTGATAGCCGAAATCGTAGCGCTGCTGCAGGGTGCGCTGCGAATGGCCGGCCGCGCCCGCGCCCGCGACCGAGCCCACGATCAGACCGGTGCCGGCGCCCGCCGCGGCACCCCGGCGCCCGCCGATGATCGCGCCCGCGGCCGCGCCGACCGCGGTGCCCACCGCCGCGCTCTTGATGCCGCTCGATTCCGCGGCGCCGTCCGGCGAATCGCCGCCGACCTGGCTGCTCGCGTACTGGCGGCATTCCATGTCGTCGAGGCGGAACTGGTCGAAATTCTTGCCGGTGCCGGGCAGCACCATCACTGCCGGACCGGTCGGCATGGTGGTGCAGGCGGCGAGCAGAAGCAGCGAGCCCGCGGCCACAATGCGCATTGCGGTCTTCATGGCGTCAGTTCTGCGGTTGTGGAGCGACGCGCTGCCAGCCGCTTGGGCAGTCCTTGACGTACGGGTAGTAGGCGCGCGAGTCGGCGCAGTAGTACCAGTAGGACTGCGCCGGCGCAGCGGACTGCGCGCCCTGCTCGACGTAGATTTGCGGCTGCGAAGGCACCACCACCGTCTGCGGGTAGTAGTAGGGCGGGTAGTAGTAATAGGGCGGCGGAGTGTAATAGCCCCAGCCTGCCAGCGGCACGCCGAAGTGGATGCCGAGGTGCAGGCGCGAGTGGCTGCGCCACGCCAACGCCGATTCGGAGGCAAAGGCGCCTGCCAGCACGATCGCCAGGGCAAGCACCGCTTTGGTGGTTCTCATGGCATCTCCTTTGACCGCGAGCATAAGCCCGGCGTTCGGAGAGGTCGCCCGCTTTTGGTAAGCAATTGTTTCAAGGTGTTACCTGAGAACGACTTTGTTAAGGTAAATTCAAGCACATGGCGGGAGATTTCACTCTGGACCTGAGCCTTCAGGTCGGCAAGTACGACGTGCAGAAGCTGCTCGGCAAGGGCGCCACCGGCACCGTCTACCTGGCGAAGGACACGTTCTCGGGCAGGGAGGTGGCGCTCAAGACCATCGAGCCCGAGGTGTTCCGCGATCCCGAGTTCGGCACCGTGTACCGCTCGCAGTTCCTGAACGAAGCCTCGCTCGCCGGCAAGCTGCGCCACCCGCACATCGTCGCGATCCTGGACGCGGTGGTCGAGGAGAACTCGGGCCACATCGCGATGGAGATCGTCACCGGCGGCGACCTGTCGCAGTACGCGCAGCCCGACAAGCTGCTGCCGATCGAGGACGTGCTGCAGATCGGCTTCAAGTGCTGCGGCGCGCTCGAGTACGCCTTCAACCAGGGCATCGTGCACCGCGACATCAAGCCGGCGAACATCCTGATCGCCCAGGGCACCAACGTGAAGATCTCCGATTTCGGCGCCGCGTTCCTGCGCAAGAGCCAGGCGGTGCAGTCGGTGGCCATGGGCTCGCCGTTCTACATGTCGCCCGAGCAGATCGACGGCAAGCCGCTCACCTTCCACAGCGACATGTACGCGCTCGGCGTGGTGCTCTACGAGCTGCTCACCGGCCGGCGGCCGTTCCTCGCCGAGAGCCTGGAGCCGCTGGTGAAGAAGATCCTGCACGAAAGCCCGGCGCCGCCCTCCGCGGTGCGCAAGGACCTGCCCAAGGATATCGATGCGGCGGTGCTGCGCCTGCTCGGCAAGCGGCCCGAGCACCGCTTTCCGACCTGGAACGAGCTCGCCATCGAGCTCTCGCGCCTGGTGTCGCTGGTGGTGCCGGCCGAGGCGATCCCCGACAGCGCCAAGTTCGTGTCCCTCAAGCGCGTGCCGATGCTCTCGTCGCTGACCGACGCCGAGATCTGGGAGATGGCGGCGGCGGGCAAGTGGACGCGCCTCGAGCGCGCCATGAACATCGTGCGCGAGGGCGAGCCGGGGCAGAGCTTCTTCTTCGCCGCCAAGGGCGACGTCAAGGTCCATCGCCAGGGGCGCCTGCTCAACATGGTGGGCGCGGGCGAGTTCTTCGGCGAGATGGCCTATATCTGGGGCGGCGAGCAGCCGCGCCACGCCACCGCCGACGCGATGACCGACCTGCTGCTGGCCGAGTTCACCACCGACGCCGTGCAGCAGATGAGCGCCGGCGCGCAGCTGCAGCTCACGCGCGCGCTGCTGCGCAACGCGGTCGACCGCCTCGTGCTCTCGAACGCGCGCGTCGCCTCGATCCGCCAGTGATTGCTGCGTTGGCGAACCGCGACAGTTGCAACCGGAGAACCCCGAACCGATCGATTCCGCGCGCTGTCCAACGTGAACAAGGAGGCAACATGATCAACAACATCCGCACACTCCTCGTCCTCGCGATCGTCGCCGGCATGCTCGGCATCGGGATGCATTCCGCTCCCGCAAGCGCCGGCATGGTCGCCACCGACGAGCTCGCCCCGCTGCAGCAGGAGCGCGAGCGCGTCAAGTCGCTGGTGGCGCGGCCCGAGGTGGCGAAGAAGCTCGAGGCGCTGGGCGTGCTGCCGAAGGACGCCGCGGCCCGCGTCGATGCGCTCACCGAAGAAGAGGTACGCACGCTGGCGGCCCGCATCGACGCGCTGCCGGCCGGCGGCCTGAGCGATCAGGACTGGCTGCTCGTCATCATCATCATCCTGCTGATCGTCATCGCGCTCTAGCTGCGCGCCAGACCCGCTCGGGCGTCGCCGGCATCTCGAGCGCGGCGCCGCCGAGCGCGTCGACGATCGCGTTCATCGCCGCGGCGAGCGCGCCGACGGTGCCCGCCTCGCCCGCGCCCTTCACGCCGAGCGGGTTGAGCGTGGTCGGCACCGCGTTGTGGCCGACCGCGAAGTCGCACAGGTCACCCGCGCGCGGCATGGCGTAGTCCATGAAGGACGCGGTGAGGAGCTGGCCGGTTTCCGGGTCGTAGGCGATGCGCTCCATCAGGATCTGGCCCAGGCCCTGGACGATTCCGCCGACGACCTGTCCCTGCAGCGTGAGCGGATTGATCTCGGTGCCGACGTCGTCGACCACGGTGTACTTGAGCAGCGACACGCTGCCGGTCTCGGGATCGACTTCCACTTCGCAGACGTGCGAGCCGTTCGGGAAGGTCTCGGCGCGCGGCGCGAAGGTGGCGTGCTCGAACAGGCCCGGCTCGGTGTCGCGCGGCAGGTTGGCGAAGGCGAACGAGGCGCGCGCAACCTCCTTGAGCGTGAGGCCGCGATCGGTGCCGGCGATCGAGTAGCGCCCGCCGGCGAAGGCGATATCGGCTTCGCCCGCCTCGAGCAGATGGGCGGCGATCCTGCGGCCCTTGGCGATCACCTTGCCGGCGGCGAGCCAGAGCGCCGTGCCGCCGATCACCGCCGAACGCGAGCCCGCGGTGCCGGCGCCGAAGGCGACCGCATCGGTATCGCCGTCGACCACGCGCAGCTCCGTTGGCTCGAGGCCGAGGCGCTCGCAGGCGATCTGGCGGTACATGGTCTCGTGGCCCTGGCCCTGGCTCTTGGTGCCCACCATCAGGGTCGCGCTGCCGCCGGGCTCGAAGCGGATCTCGGCGTATTCCATGCCCGGCGCGGCGGCGCGCTCGATGGCGTTGGCGAAGCCGATGCCGCGCAGCTTGCCGCGAGCTTCCGATTGTTTCCGTCTTGAATCGAATTCAAACCAATTCGAGAGAGAAAGAGCCTTGTCCATTCCCTTCTCGAATTCCCCGCAGTCGTAGGTGAAGGTGAGCGCGGTCTTGTAGGGCATCGCGCCGGGCGCGATCAGGTTCCTGCGGCGCAGCTCGATGCGGTCGACGCCCAGCTCGCGCGCGGCATCGTCGAGCAGGCGCTCGAGCATGAAGATCGCCTCGGGCCTGCCGTTGCCGCGGTAGGGCGCGATCGGATTGGTGTGGCTGAAGACGCCGCTGACGCGCACGTGCGCCGCGGGAATCGCGTACATGCCGACCATGGAGCCGAGATTGGCGAAGCTCGGCAGCAGATTGCGGTCGGTAGAGACGTAGGCGCCGAGCGCGCTCGTGTTGCGCGCGCGCAGCGCGAGGATGCGGTGAGCGGCGTCGAGCGCGAGCTCGATCTCGCTCGTCACGTCGCGCCCGTGCTCGTCGGCGAGCGGGGCTTCGCTCCTCTCGCAGGTCCATTTCACCGCACGGCCGAGCTTGCGCGCGAGCCACAGCACCAGGCGGTGCTCGACGTGCGCCCAGCCCTTGGCGCCGAAAGCGCCACCGACGTCCTCGCTCACGACCCGCACCCGATGCTCGGGCACCTTCAGCACGCCGGCCAGCACCTCGCGCACGCGGTGCGGATATTGCACGTCGGTGTAGAGCGTGTAGCGCTGCGCGCCCGCGTCCCAGATGCCGGCGGCGCCGCGCGGCTCCATGAACTGGGCGTGCACGCGCGAGACCGCGTAGCGGCGCTTGACTACGTGCGCCGCACGCGCGAAAGCCGCCTCGGTCGCCTCCCGGTTGCCCACTTCGAAGACGTTGCTGACGTTGTCCGGGCACTCGTCCCACACCGGATCGGTGACGGGCAGGGCCCCGTAGTCGACCGCGACCCGCTCGGCGGCGTCCTTCGCCTGCGCCAGGGTCCCGGCCACCACGCAGGCGACCG
Source organism: Betaproteobacteria bacterium (assembly GCA_016177575.1). GTDB lineage: Bacteria > Pseudomonadota > Gammaproteobacteria > Burkholderiales > SG8-39 > RBG-16-66-20. Next base: position 3,558 of record JACOVA010000073.1, on the reverse strand, counting down.
GGTCGCCGACGTGGCGCACCTTGCCCTTGGCGAGCCCGGGATGCGCGCGCCAGAACATGGGCGAGCCGTCGGGCCGGCTGCGCTTGAGGCCGGGCGCGGTCGTGCCGACGCCGTCGCGCTCCAGGTCCTCGACCGTGTAGACGCCGATCACCCCGGGAGCGGCGCGCGCCTCGGCGGCGTCGATCGAAACGATGCGCGCGTGCGCGTGCGGCGAGCGCAGGATCACCAGGTGAACCTGCCCCGGCAGCTCGAGATCGTGGATAAAGCGGCCCTCGCCGCGCAGCAGGCGCGGATCCTCGAAGCGCTGCACGGGCTGGCCGATGCCGAATTGTGTCTGGCTCATGGTTTTGATTCTAGAATGCCGCGATCATGGCCTATAGAGCGTTCGATCTGAATGGCAAAACAGCCCTCGTCACCGGCGGCAACAGCGGCATCGGCCTGGGCATGGCCGAGGCGCTCGCGCAGGCGGGCGCCGCGGTGTGCATCTGGGGAACGAACGCGCAGAAGAACGCCGCGGCGCTGGCGAAGCTGAAGGCGCACGGCGGCCGCGCGCTCGCGCTGCATTGCGACGTCGGCGAGGAGCACGAGGTGGAGGGCCGCTTCGCCGAGACGGTGGCCGCCCTCGGACCGCTGCACGCCTGCTTCGCCAACGCGGGCGTGAGCGGGCGCAGCGAAGTCAAGTCGTTCACCGAGATGAGCAGCGCGGAATGGAAGCGCGTCACGCGCGTCAACCTGGACGGCGCCTTCTACACCCTGCGCGCCGCCGCCAGGCACATGGCCGGCCACGGCCAGGGCGGATCGCTCATCGGCACCGCGAGCCTCGCCGCGATCTCGGGCCAGCCGCGCGGCGAGCACTACGCGGCGACCAAGGGCGGCCTCATCTCGATGATGCGCGCGCTCGCGGTCGAATTCGCGCGCCACGGCATCCGCGCCAACGCGATCCTGCCGGGCTGGATCGAGACCGCCATGACCGAGAAGGCGCTCGCCTGGGACAAGTTCAGGGAAAAAGTCCTGCCGCGCGTGCCGATGCGCCGCTGGGGCCGGCCCGAGGACTTCGGCGCCATCGCCGTGTACCTCGTGAGCGACGCGAGCGGCTACCACACCGGCGACACGTTCCTCATCGACGGCGGGTATTCATTGTTCTGAGAGGAGGGGGCATGGCGAGCATTGTCGTGGAGGACGAGAAGGTCATTGCGCGCCCGATCGAGGTCGTCCGGGAGCAGTTCGTCGACATGCGGCATCACGCCTCGACGCGCGTGCACGCCGACCTCGAGGTTAGCAACGTGCGTCCGCAGAATGCCGGTTGCCGGGTGACGGCGCGGCGGCGCGTCTTCGGCATCCTGCAGGAGGACGAGATCGAGGTCGCGCGCGGCGCCGACGGCAGCTCGACGCTGCGCAGCCTCGCCGGCTCGAACACCGGGCTTCTGATCACGCAGAGGTTCGAAGCGCTTGGCGCAGACCGCACGCGCGTGCGGACCACCGTCGAGATGCCCGTGCGCGGGCTGCTCGCGCTGCTTGCGCCGCTGGTGCGCATGGGGCTGAAACGCGATCTCGCGACCGCGCTCGAGGAGGACCGCTTCGATCTCGAGGAGCGCGGCTACCCCGCGAAGCTCGGGCGATGAGCACCTCGGCCCTGGCTCTTGCGCGGGTTCGTGTCGTGGACGTTGTTCCTGCTTGTGCTCATGGAGGTCCTGCGGTCGCACCTCGTGGTGACCGGGCGCGTGCCACGAGGTCCATGACGAAGGCGCACTCCAGGCCGAAAGGCAGGTAGCCGGCGTAGCCGAGGAGCGGCATCTCGAAGAGCCTGAAGCGGTCCACATACGGGATGCTGTAGTGCCACTTGGCGAGGCTGCCCCAGTTCCACATTTCCCAGAGCAACCCGCAGGCAAGCGCGGCGAGCGCGGGCAGGAGCACGGGACGCCAGTCGCCGCGCGCAAGCGGCGCAAGCAGCGTCTCGCCCATGAGCAGCTGCTGCAGCCCGGCCAATACGAGCAGCGGCGCGAGCCACAGCATGGAAAAGAGGGTTTCGGGCCAAAGGCCAAGGCCCATCAGCGCGAGCGTGCCGGCGCCGAGCGCAATCGGCGCGAGCGCGGCGTGACCGCGCAGCGCAGGGAGCGCCATCGCGCGAAGGCGCGCGAGGCCTCCGAGCCAGTCCGCTACGCTCGCCACCGCCGGAAGCACCGTCGAGAATGGCAGCGTCGCCTGAACGAAGTAGTCCCAGTCGCCGCCCGCCTCGATGCCCGCGTAGTACCAGTTGCCGGTGAAGCGATTCAGGTGCTCGAAGATCCACCAGAAGCAGGCGCTCGCCGGAAACAGGGCGATGAACCAGCCCGCGCGGTGCGTGAGGAGTGAGCGCCCCGCGCGGCGATGCGTGAGCGCGTTCATGAAGACGATGAAGCCGAGCCAGAGCGTCGTGAACACGTGGCGCCGCCAATCCGCCGCCACCAGGCCCTCGCGCCAGGCGGCGAGCCAGCTCAGCGCGAGCAACGCAAGGCCGAGCCAGCCCCACCAAGGGAAGGGGCGTGCCGGTGGCTCACGCGTCGTAGTCGAATTTCTCGAGAGAACAACCCCGAAAAGCACGGCGGCGGCGAGCAGCGGAAGCGACATCGCGGCGAAGGCGATCCAGTCGAACGGCGCATGCGGCACGAAGCGCGTGCGCGGCGGGAAGTCGAGCGCGCCCGCCACCGGCAGCCCGGCGAGCGCCAGTCCGAGCACGGGCGCGAGCACCGAGATGACCGAGGTCAACAACAGCACCAGGGCGGCGCGCAGGCGCATGCGATCGGTTATCTTATGCCCATGAAAGAGATCGTCGCCAAGCTTGAAAGCCTGCTACGCCTGCGCTCGATCCCGCTCGGCATGAAGCTGTTCGAGTCGGTCGCCGAGATGGAGGCGATCCCGAAGATCCGCCGTCCGAAGGGCACCAAGCACACGCTCGACCAGATCGTCGCGCAGGCGGCGCGGCTGGGGTGGACGGTGGGCATCACGACCGAGGACCTGGTCGGCGACCAGTGCCGCTCGGTGGTGAGCCTGGGCGGCCAGGACGAGAAGTGGTACTCGGGCGAGCACATGGCGCGCGTGTGGTTCGCGACGCAGGCCGACGCCGCGCAGCACCAGAAGGCGATGCACATCGTGCCGGCAGGCAAGTACCAGGCGCTCGCCGTGGCGCCTCTCGCCTCGGGGCGGCTCGACCCGCCGGACATCGCGCTCTTCTACGCCACGCCGGGCGCGATGATCTATTTCATCAACGGCCTGCAGTGGCAGGGCTACAGGCGCTTCGACTGGAGCGTGGTCGGCGAGTCGGCGTGCGCCGATTCGTGGGGCCGCGCGCTCGTCACGCGCCAGCCCAGCCTCTCCATCCCGTGCTTCGCCGAGCGCCGCTACGGCGGCGTGCTCGATGACGAGATGCTGATGGCGCTGCCCCCCGAAGACCTTGCCAAGGCGATCGCCGGCATGGAGGCGCTGGCGAAGAACGGCTTCCGCTATCCCTTTCCGCAGTACGGCATCCAGCAGGACGTGCGCGCGGGAATGGCGGTCAGTTATCCTGACCGCAAGTAGTTT
>JACOVA010000070.1 GCA_016177575.1 Betaproteobacteria bacterium | reverse complement strand
GCGAGGATCTCGCCCTTGACGTCCACGGTGATCTTCTTCGACAGGTCGCCCCTCGCCACCGCGGTGGTCACCTCGGCGATGTTGCGCACCTGGCTGGTGAGGTTGGCGGCCATCGAGTTGACGTTGTCGGTGAGGTCCTTCCAGATGCCGGCCACGTCCTTCACCTGCGCCTGGCCGCCGAGCTTGCCGTCGGTGCCCACCTCGCGCGCCACGCGCGAGACCTCCGAAGCGAAGGAATTGAGCTGGTCGACCATCCGGTTGAGGGTGTTCTTCATCTCCAGCTTTTCGCCCTTCACCTCGACGGTCATCTTCTTCGACAGGTCGCCGTTGGCCACCGCCGTGATCACCTCGGCGATGTTGCGGATCTGGCTGGTGAGGTTGGCGGCCATCGAGTTGACGTTGTCGGTGAGGTCCTTCCAGATGCCGGCCACGCCCGGCACCTGCGCCTGCACGCCCAGCCTGCCTTCGGTGCCCACCTCGTGGGCGACCCGCGACGCCTCCGAGGTGAAGGCGCCGAGCTGCGCCACCATCGCATTGACCATGGTGCCGATGCGCAGCGCCTCGCCGCGCAGCGGCCAGCCGTCGACCTCCAGCGCCATGCTCTGGCTGAGATCGCCCTTGGCGACCGAGCCGATGACGCGCGCGACCTCGGTCACGGGGTAGGCCATGTCGGCGATCAGGCTGTTGACCGACTGGACGCAATCGCTCCAGGCGCCGGTGGCGCCGGGGACGCTGACGCGCTGGCCGATGCGGCCCTCGCGCCCCACCTGGTCGCTGACGCGCGCGAACTCCTCCGCCAGCGCCTCGTTCATCTCGACCGCGTCGTTGAACACCTGCGCGATCTCGCCGTCGACCCCGCTCAGGTGGAGCGGCATGCGCACCGAGAAATCCCCGCGCCTGAACGCGCGCAGCGCGCGCAGCAGCTCGCCGTGGTCCAGCACGGCCTGCAGTCCGTTCTCCACGGTCTTCATGCTTGCCCCCGTTGCTCCTTGGCCAGCGCTTCGCTCGCCGCGGCGCAGTCGTTGAACGCGCGCGCGAGCGCGCCGTCGATTCCGCATAGTCCGGTCGGCATGCGCGCCGAGAAATCGCCGCGCTTGCATGCGCGCAGCGCGCGCAGCAGCTCTGCGCGGTCGAGCGCTCCGTTCGGGCCGTCGTCTATAGTCTTCATGGATCCCCCTGGATTCGGGGGAATACTATGGGTGTTGCCGATCCACGACTATTCCAGCCAGCCGTGAATTTCCTGTAGCATGGGGCGAGGGAAGCTTGTAGCGGTTCGGACTACACTTCAATCCACGAGGTGATGCGCGATCGCGTAATGCATCAGCTCGGCGTTGCTCTTCATGTTCATTTTCCTGAGGATTCTGGCGCGGTAGGTGCTGATGGTGTTGGGGCTGAGGAACAGCTGCCCCGCCACCTCGCCCACCGTCCTGCCGGAGGCGATCATCCACATGATCTGGTACTCGCGGTCGGAGAGCAGCTCGTGCACCGGCCGCTCGTTGTCGCCGCCGAGCTCCTGCGCCAGGCGCTCGCCGAGCGTGGCGCTCACGTACTTGCCGCCCCGGGCGACCTTGCGGATCGCGCTCACCAGCTCGCCGGGCGCGCTTTCCTTGGTGATGTAGCCGGCGGCGCCGGCCTTGAGCGCGCGCAGCGCGTAGCGCTCCTCGGGGTACATGCTGAGGATCAGCACCGGGCGGCCGGGAAAGCGCTGCCTGAGCTCCTTCACCAGCTCCAGGCCGGTGCGGCCCGGCATGTTGTAGTCGAGCACCGCGACGTCCCAGTCGATGCTCTGCGAGAGCTCGAGCACCTCGTGCCCGTTCCTCGCTTCCGCGGCCACGGCCAGGTCCGACTCGGAGGCGAGCATCTGCCGCAGCCCCTGCCGGACCACCGGATGATCGTCTGCGATCAGGATGTTCATGCCGGCGATTGGGTGACCGGGAGAGCGACCACCACCCTGGTGCCGCGTCCCGGCGCGTTGCCGATACTCACCTCGCCGCCGACGCGCAGCGCGCGCTCCTGCATGCCGAGCAGCCCGAGCGACTTGCGGTCCTTGTCGTTGACGCCGTCGATGCCGATGCCGTTGTCGGCAACCTCCAGCACCAGGCGGCGCTGCGAATTCTTCAGGTCGACGTCGACGCGCGTGGCGCGCGAATGGCGCGCGACGTTGGTGAGGATCTCCTGGAACACGCGGAACATGGTCGTCGAGAGCTCGCTCTCCAGCTCGGCGAGCTCGGGCGGCAGGTTAAGGCGGCAGCGGATGCCGGTGCGCTTCTGGAACTCCTGCGCCTGCCAGCCGATCGCCGCCACCAGCCCCATCTCGTCGAGCACCTCGGGCCTGAGGCCGGCCGAGATTTTGCGCACGGTCTGCACGGTGGCGTCGATCAGGCGGCCCATCGACTCGGTCTTCTCGAGCAGCGGCTGCTGGTCCTCGCGCAGCTGCTTGGCGAGCCAGCCCACGTCCATCTTGAGGCCGGTCAGCACCTGGCCGAGCTCGTCGTGGACCTCGCGCGCGATGTGCGCGCGCTCCTCCTCGCGCACCGAGATCAGGTGCGCCGCGAGCTCGCGCAGCTTGCGCTCGGACTCGGCGAGCGCGACGCTCTTGCGCGCCAGCTCAACGAACACCGAGACCTTGGATCTCAGGACCTGCGGCACGATGGGCTTGATCAGGTAGTCGACCGCGCCGACCTCGTAGCCGCGGAACACCGATTCCATCTCCTCGGCGGCGGCGGTGAGGAACACGATCGGCGTCAGCCTGGTGCGCTCGCGCGAGCGCAGCATGCGCGCGGTCTCGAAGCCGTCCATGGCCGGCATGCGCACATCGAGCAGCACCACGGCGAGCTCGTGCTTGAGGGCGAGGCGCAACGCCTCCTCGCCGGAGGCGGCCGACAGCAGGTTCTGCTTCAGGTCGCCCAGCAGCTCGCGCAGGGCGAACAGGTTCTTCGGCTCGTCGTCGACCAGAAGTATGTTCACGGTTGCAGCTTGCGCCATGCGCCGCTCCGTTGTCGCTGAACTGTTCCTTCTTTCCTGCCGGAGTTTACGCGCCCGCCGGGAGTTCCGTCGTGCTTTGTACGACATTTACCCCTATCGCCGTTGTGGACATGGTGTGACTTTTTTCGCGCTTCCACTTACGCGTTGTCGTCAGCAGACCTACACATTTGCTCCCGACCCCGACGTCATCAGAGCGCGCGCGTACGCCGGCGCGGTCGGCTCGTGCATGAAGTACACGTAGGCCTCGCGCCACGCGGTGGCCGCGAGCCGCGCCGCCCAGCGCTGCAGATCGGCGTCGGAATAGGCTTCGAGCCGCAGGCGCAGGTAGCCCCAGGGAGCGGTTTCGACCAGCGGCGGCGGCGCGCCGTCTGCGCGCTCGGACAGGCACAGCGCCGCGCCGGCCGCCCTGAGCGCGTCGTAGACATCGTCGGCGAACCAGCTGTCGTTGCGGAACTCGAGCGCCGCGCCATGCGCCTGCGGCAGCAGGGCGAGAAAATCCTTCAGTCTGGGAAGATCCTTTTTCAGGAACGGCGGCAGCTGGAACAGCACCGGCCCGCGCTTGTCGCCGAGCGCGGCGAGGTTGCGGTAGAGAAAGGCGACCGAATCGGCGGCGCTCTCGGCCTTCAGCCGCGCGATGTGGGTGATGCGGCGCGAAGCCTTGATGGCGAAGCGGAAGCCCGCCGGGGTCGCCTGCGCCCAGCCCTCGAGCAGCTCGGTCTTCGGCATGCGGTAGAAGGTGTTGTTGATCTCCACCGTCGGCAGGCGCGCGGCGTAGAAGGCGAGCATGCCCTCGGGCTTGATGTCCTGCGGATAGAAGCTCCCCTTCCATTCCTTGTACGAGTAGCCGCTCGCGCCCGCCAGCATGCGCATCGCCTTTGCTCCTAGAATTTCGGCATGACCAAGGAGAAGCTTAGCGAATATTCCGCCAAGCGCAGCTTCGCGGCCACGCCCGAGCCCGCGCCCGCGCTCGCCGAGGCGCGGCACGGGCCGCTGCTGTTCGTCGTGCAGCAGCACTCGGCGCGCCGCCTGCACTATGATTTTCGCCTCGAGTGCGACGGCGTGCTCAAGTCCTGGGCGGTGCCCAGGGGCCCCTCGCTCGATCCGGGCGAGAAGCGCCTCGCGGTGCAGACCGAGGACCACCCGTACGAGTACGCCTCGTTCGAGGGCGTCATTCCCGCCGGGCAGTACGGCGCGGGCGAGGTGATCGTCTGGGATTGCGGCGTGTACTCGCCGGACGAAGGCGGCGACACCTGGTTCCACGACCGCAAACGTGCCGAGCAGATGGTTCGCGAGGGCATCGAGAAGGGCAAGCTCAGCATCCTGCTGCGCGGCGAGAAGCTGAAGGGCTCGTTCGCGCTCGTGCGCACCAGGTCCGGCAAGGAGTGGCTCCTGCTCAAGCACAGGGACCGGTACGCGCAGCAGGCCGACGTCACACAGCGGAACCGCTCCGTGCTCTCGGGCGCGGCGGTGGAGGATCTGAAGGTGGTGCCGGCGCAGCGGATTGCCGCCGCGCGCCTGGTCCCGGCGGGAGACACCGGCGCCATGCCCGCGACGCTCGCGCCGATGCACGCCGAGGCCGGCGAGGCCGCGTTCAACGATGCCGGGTGGATGTGGGAGCCGAAGCTCGACGGCTATCGCGTGCTCGCCTTCATCGGCGCCGACGGGGTGAAGCTGCGCTCGCGGCGCGGGCTCGAGCTCGCCGGCGATTTTCCCCGCCTCGCCGCCGAGCTCGCCGGGCAATGCGCCGGCAGCATGGTGCTGGATGGCGAGATCGTCGCCTTCGACGCCTCCGGCAAGCCGTCGTTCCACGCCATGCAGAACCGCGCGCCCGGCGATCCCGCGGTCCTCTACTGCTTCGACCTGCTGCATTTCGCGGGCGTCGATCTGCGCAAGCTCCCCTACCGCGACCGCCGGCGCTACCTCGCGCAGTGCCTGCTGCCCTCGCCGCTGGTGCAGCTCGTGCACGCGCAGGAGGACGGCGTGGCGCTCGCCGCGGCGGCGCTCGCGAGCGGCTTCGAAGGCGTGGTCGGCAAGCGCAAGGACAGCCGCTACGAGGCCGGCAGGCGCTCGGCGTCGTGGCTGAAGGTGAAGCCCACGCGTAGCGCCGATTTCGTCGTCGGCGGCTACACGCGCGGCAAGGGCGCGCGCGCGCCGCTCGGCGCGCTGCTGGTGGGCTACTGGGATGGCGATGCCTTGCGCTACGCCTCGCACGTGGGTTCCGGGTTTGACGAGAAATCTTTGCAAGCAGTCAAAGGACGCCTCGACCCATTGGAACGCCAGACAAATCCGTTCGCGGATAAGCCCGACCTCAATGCGCCAACGACCTGGCTGGAGCCGAAGCTGGTCGCGGAGGTCGAGTTTCACAGCTGGACCGACGACGGCCACCTGCGCGCGCCCGTTTTTTTGCGGCTACGGGATGATATCGATGCGACGGAAGTCAGTCGTTCGCCAACGAAAAAACCGTCAAATGAAATAGAAAGCATCCTCCAGCAGCTCGAGACGAAAAGAGCGGCTTTCACCCTCGCCGTCGGCGAGCACCGGATTCGGCTGACCCATCTGGATCGCGTCTACTGGCCGGCCAGCCCGGCGCTCGCGCAGCCGCCGCTCACCAAGCGCGACCTGCTGCGCTACCTCGCGCAGGTCTCGCCCTGCATGCTGCCGCACCTCGCCGACCGCCCGCTCACCATGATCCGCATGCCCGGGGGAATCGGCGGCGAGCGCTTCTACCAGAAGCACTGGATGCAGGAGCGACCCGGGTTCGTGCAGACGCTGACCGTGTTCTCGGGGCACAAGGACGAGAGCCACGAGGCCCTGCTCTGCAACAACCTGCCCACGCTGCTCTGGCTCGCGCAGTCGGGGACGCTCGAATTCCACGTCTGGCACTCGCGCGCGCAGCCCGGCGCGGATGCCGCTGCGCAGGGCACCGACTACGCGAGCGCAGCCGGGCTCGACGCCTCGGTGCTCAGCTACCCCGACTACGTGGTGTTCGATCTCGACCCCTACATCTACTCGGGCAAGGAAGCACCGGGCGCCGAGCCCGAGCTGAACACCGCGGCGTTCGAGAAGGGCAAGGAGGTGGCGTTCCGGCTGCGCGAGCTGCTGCAGAGCATGCAGCTCGAGCCGCTCGTCAAGACCTCGGGCAAGACCGGCCTGCACGTGTTCGTGCCGGTGCGGCGCACGCTCGACTTCCAGGCCGCGCGCCACGTCTCGGAGCTGGTCGGACGGCACCTGATGCGCGCGCATCCGAAAGACATCACCATGGAGTGGAGCGTAGAGAAGCGCACCGGCAAGATCTTCATGGACCACAACATGAACGTGCGCGGCAAGACGCTGAATGCCGCCTACTCGCCGCGCGGCGAGCCGGGCGCGCCGGTGTCGATGCCGCTCACCTGGGAAGAGCTCGCCGGCGCGCACCCGCTCGATTTCCGCATCACCAACGCCGCGGCGCGGCTCGCCGCGACCGGGGATCGCTGGGCCGAGGCGCTCGCGCGCAAGCAGAGCCTGGAAAAGGCCCTGGGGGGCGCAAGTTCTTGATCTGTATTAAACTCCCTCCCCCCTGCACGGGCCTGTGGAGGCCAGCATGGCTGCACGATCGATCGCAACCCTGACCGTCTCGTTCGGTCTGGTGTCCATTCCGGTGAAGCTCTACTCGGCCACCGAGGCGAGCCGCGCCATCTCGTTCAACCTGCTGCACAAGGGCTGCGGCTCGCGCCTGAAGCAGCAGTACCTGTGCGTCAAGGAGGAGGTGCCGGTCGCGCGCGAGGACATGGTGAAGGGCTATGAATTCGCCAAGGACCAGTACGTCGTGTTCACGCCCGAGGAGCTGAAGGCGCTCGAGGAGGCGGGCACGCACGCCGCCGAGATCACCGAGTTCGTGCCGATCGAGTCGATCGACCCGGTGTACTTCGACAAGGCCTACTATCTCGCGCCCGACAAGGGCGGCGCCAAGCCGTATGCGCTCTTCGCACGCGCGCTGCGCGAGTCCAAGCGCTGCGCGCTCGGCCGCTGGGCGGCGCGCGGCAAGCAGTACATCGTCATGATCCGCCCCGTCGAAGAGGGGCTGGTGATGCAGCAGCTGCTGTACGCGGGCGAGGTGCGCTCGATCCGGGAGCTCGAGATCCCGCGGACCGAAGTGAAGGAGGCGGAGCTCAAGCTCGCGCAGCAGCTGATCGAGCAGCAGGCCGCCGAGCGCTTCGATCCCGCCGCCTACACCGACCAGGTGCGCGCGCGCGTGGAGGCCGCGGTGCAGAAGAAGGTCGAGGGCCAGGAGATCACGATGCTGGATGCGCCGGCAGCGGGCGCGCAGGTGATCGACCTCATGGAAGCGCTGCGCGCGAGCCTGGAGAAGCGCTCGGCGCAGCCCGCGCCGGCCGAGGTGCGCAAGCCGCCCAAGCGCGCCCAGCCCGCCGAAACGGCGGCGCGCAAGTCCGCCAAGAAATAGCCTTGTACGGGGTGCGCGACGTCGAGCGGCTGCTCGGCCTGCCGCGCAGCACGATCCGCGCCCTGATCGCCGCCGGGTTCGTGGCGCCCGCGCGCGGGCCGCGCAACGCGTGGCTGTTCTCGTTCCAGGACCTGATCGTGATGCGCAAGGCGCAGGCGCTCTCGGCGGCGCGGGTGCCGCGCCGGCGCATCGCGCGCGCCATGCGGGAGCTGCGCCGGCAGGCCGAGTCGGGGCAGTATCCGCTCGACTTCGAAGGCGCCGCCACCCTGAGCGCGCTGCAGCGGCCGGCCGAGAGCGCGCGCGGCTGGTTCGCGAGAGCGCTCGCCCTCGAAGGCGAAGACGATGGCGCGGCGCTGCGCGCCTACGAGCGGGCCGTCGCCGCGGACCCGGCGTTCCTCGACGCGCGCATCAACCTCGGCTTGCTGCTGCACGAGAGCGGGCGCATGGCGAGGGCCGAGCGCGCGTACCGCGACGCGCTCGAGGCCTGCGGCAGCGACCCGGTGCTGCTGTACAACTTCGGCGTGCTGCTCACCGACATGAAGCGCACCAGGGAGGCGGTGGCAAAGTACCAGGCGGCGCTGCGCGCCGATCCCGCGCTCGCCGACTGCCACTACAACCTGGCGCTCCTGTACGAGGAGCTCGGCCGGCCCAAGGAAGCCCTGCGGCACATGGCGCAGTACCGCAGGCTGAGCGCGCCGCGGCGCAAGTAGGCAGGCAGCTAGCGGCGCGCCGAAGGCTGCATGAAGCCCATCCAGTTGGCGATGAACGCCTCGGTGGACGCCGAGGAGGCGGCGCTGGCGCGCGCCGGCGCAGACGCAGGCGCGTGCGCCGGCGGCGCATAGGCCGCGGGCGCGAGGTACACGGGCGTGGTCGCCGCGTGCCCGATCGTTCCGCCGATCAGCGCGCCGGCGAGCGCCGGACCGCCTCCGCCCGCGAGGGCGCCGACGCCCGCGCCGATGGCGGCGCCCGGCGCCCAGCCGTATCCGGGCGGCATCGCATACACGTAGTGCTGGCCCTCCTGCGCCGCCAGCACGTAGCGCTGCTGCGCGAGCGCCGCCTCGTGGGCCCCAGCGGCCATCAGGAACGGGAATGCGAACAGTGCGAATGCTTCCATGGCTCACCTCCGATTTGCCTCGTTGGCAAGCCCATTCTGCGCCGCGCCGGCGCCCCGCCCGGTTACCGATCGCTTACAGATCGCCTACCGATACGCGGGTTGGCGTCCCCACGGCGAACCGCTCCAAAACCCGCCATCACGGTTGTGCGCGATCTGCGCCTTTACGGTTTCAGGATCCGCGGGGTGCGATCCGCGAAGCGAAAGTCCCAACCAGCGAGGTCCTTGAGCCCCGCTTTCTTGATTTAGCTCAATATGGCTCACCGCTTTCCGCCGCAAACTGAAATCTATGCGAGACCCGTGGCTGAAAGGAGTCGTATGACGGATTTTCCTCAGGTCGACCAGGTAGCGGTGGCTCTCGCCGTCATGATGTTCCTGGCAGTTGCGCTTTGGTTGATCTGGTTCACGTCAAAGGCTCGCGTAATGCGCTGCCCCGAAACCGACGCCGTCGGTCTCGTCGACGTTGATCTCGTCCAGACTGCGAACAGAGAGACGGTGGGGCTAAAGGTTCGGCGATGTGATCTATGGCCGGACAGACAGGGGTGCGCGCGCGGATGTCTCCTGCGCTACTCAGGGTATTCAGAAACCGCCGTGTGGTACCGCGTCGGGCTAGAAGAACTAAGACGTTTTGAGCGCCCAAGTCCGATCGACCCTATGGCTGGGCGCGAACAACCTGTTGGTCGATAGCGCCAAAGATTGATTCACCCCGCTCGTCTAGCATTTCGATCCACACCCTATCTCCAAATCGCAAGTACGTAGAGACCGGTTTCCCAGTTTCGATCGTCTCCAACCCCCGCCTCTCCGCCGGGCAGGCGACGCCTGCCGTCGTGGGAAATCAAACCGCAATCAGGACTGGTCTATGGACTTTCCCTCCGTCCCAGGCATCGAAAGGGTGCGTTGTTAAGGTCTTCGTAAATTCGCTTGAGTTTCGGATGGCATCGTTCCCAGTCATCCAGCGCGGCCTGAAGCGTCGGCGCTATTGAGCGCGCCGATAGGCCTTTACGGAGATCGCGCGAGACCACGATCAGCGTCCCGTCCCTCGTCCCGTTTCTCAGCGTGGCAAGCTTCACTTCGCTAGTCTCCAGCTGAGATTAGCCTGAACAGTCTCCCGACTGGGTTGTAGCGGTCCGCAATGCGCTCTTTCAAGGGAATAATCGCGTTGTCGGTAATGCGAATGCCTTCGGGGCAGACTTCCGTGCAGCATTTGGTGACGTTGCACAACCCAATGCCGGCTTCCTTCGCCTGTGTCACGCGATCAGCGCCATCCAGCGGATGCATCTCGAGCGACGCCAGACGCACGAAGAAACGCGGCCCCGCGTATACCCTCTCGTGCTCGCTATGGTCGCGCAAGACGTGGCAGACGTTCTGACAGAGGTAACACTCAATACAGTTGTGAAACTCACGAATCCGCTCGACGTCTTCTTGGTACAGGCGTTGTGCGACATCGGGCGACGAGGTCGCGGGCTGGAAGGGCGACGTGTTCTTCGCTTTCTCGTAGTTGATCGAGACGTCCGTGACCAGGTCGCGAATGACCGGAAAGGTGCGCAGGGGCGCGACCGTGACTGTCGCTCCAGCCGCAAAAGAGCTCATGCGGGTCATGCACATGAGCCGTGGCTTGCCATCGATCTCTGCGCCGCATGAACCGCATCGTCCGGCCTTGCAGTTCCAACGCACCGCGAGGTCGTTGGCCTGAGTCGCCTGGATGGCATGCATGGCGTCGAGAACCACCATGCCCTCCTCGACGCTCAGGCGATATTCTTCGAACCCGCCGCCGCTGGCGTCGCCGCGCCAGACTCTGATACGGGTTTCTTGGCCAGCCATTTTTTACTCCAGTCGACGAGTCTTTTAAGGTCCTCCGGCATCTCGGGGAGCCCGCGCCGGGAAACAACCAAACCGTGCTTCGACCTCGTCACGACGATTCTCATTCCGATGTAGCGCGGATTGGCGCTGGGGAAATCCCGCCGCACATGACAGCCACGACTTTCCTTTCTTTCGCCTGCAGCCAGCGTGGTCGCTTCCGAAACAGAAAGCAGCGAATGCAGATCCAGAGCAAGATGCCAGCCAGGGT
>JACOVA010000069.1 GCA_016177575.1 Betaproteobacteria bacterium | reverse complement strand
GTCGATGACACAGCCGACCAGCCCCAAATGCCGTGTCGTGAAGCCGGCGACGCCGCCGTAGCTGTTGACGTCCATGCGGCCGGCCTGGTCGATCACCAGCACGTCGCCCGGGCGGCCGCGCTTCACCGCCTCGAGCGTTCCCAGCACCGGGGATTCGCTCGCCTCGCCCACCGGCACCAGCTTCAGCGTCGCCGCCGGGCCCACGATCTTGGGACAGGCGTCCCAGAGCGGGCCGATGCCGTGCGGGCAACCCTGTATGCCGGCACGGTCCAGCCCGTCGGATACGTTCGCGGTGGAGAGCATGCGGTACTCGGCGATCATGCGCCTGGCGTCGGGCTGTTCGGCCATGCCTGCTCCCTTGCTTGTCAAAACAGAGACCGGACGTAATAGTAGCGGACTCCGGTTTGCGGATTATTCGCGATGAGCGGTGGCGTCGAAGGTCACGTGGTGCTGCTCGGCCACATGTATCACCCCGAGGGCGAGCAGATGCTGGCGCGCGAGGTTCGGCTCGAGATCCTCGAGCAGCCCACGCCGGAACAGACCGCAGCCGCGCTGCGCGGCGCAGCCGGGGCCTTCGTGCGTTATCCCAACCGCCTGCCCGCCGGCGCGCTCGAGGGCGCCGCGCACCTGCGGGTCATCAGCACCTCCGGCCGCGGCACCGACGCGGTGGACGTCGCGGCGGCAACCGCGCGCGGCATCGCGGTCGTCAACAACCCCGCCTTCGGCACGGTACCGGTCGCCGAGCACACGGTAGGGGTGATGCTCGCGCTCGCCAAGCGCCTGCTGCCCCTGGACCGGTGCACGCACGCCGGGGAGGGCTGGCCCGCACAGCAGCGCTACCCACGCGGCGAGCTCCGCGGCAAGACGCTCGGCATCATCGGCCTGGGCAACATCGGCGAGGAGGTGGCGCGCATCTGCGCGCAAGGGCTGCGCATGCGCGTGCTGGCCTACGACCCGTACGTGCCCGCGTCGAAAGCCGAGCGGGCGGGCGCGCAGCTGATTGCGGAGCTCGTCCGCATCTGGCGCGAGTCCGACTTCGTGTCGCTGCACGCGGAGCTGAACGCAGAGACGCGCGGCATGGTGGGCGAGGCGGAGCTCAGGGCGATGCGACCGCACGTGGTCCTCGTCAACACCGCGCGCGGACCCATGGTGAAGACCGCGGCGCTTGCCCGGGCGCTGCGCGAGGGCTGGATCGCCGGCGCGGCGCTCGACGTCTATGAGACCGAGCCGCTCGCGGCGGGCCACGCCTTCGAGGGGCTGGAGAACGTGATCCTGACACCGCACACGGCGGGTCTGTCGGACGAGGCGCTGCACGGCATGGCGCTCTCGGCCGCGGGACAGATCCTGCAGGCGCTGCGCGGCGAGCGCCCGCCGCACCTCGTCAACCCCCAGGTCTGGCGCTAGGAAAGGAGAAGAACGTGCCCTTCAAGCGCGAAAGCTTCCATCCCGAGGGCCTCGCCCGGCGCGTCGTAGGCGGGCGGCTGCTCTATGCGCCCGTCGTGACCGTGGAGCACTGTCGGCTGGTGTTCGTCTCGGGGCTGCTCGCGCGCGACCGCGAAGCAAATATCGTGGGCAGGGGCGACATGGGAGCGCAAATCCGGCAGGTGGGGGAGAACCTGAAGATCGCGCTCGCAGCCGCCGGCGCCACGCTCGCGGACCTCGTGCGCACCACCACCTTTGTCACCGATATCGAGGAGTTCTTCCGCCACGTCGAGGTACGGCATCAGTACTTCGGGCCTGCGCTGCCCACCAGCACCACGGTGGAGGTGCGCCGCCTCGCGCACCCCGATTTTATGGTCGAAGTCGAGGCGTTCGCGGCGCTGCCCGCTCCCTAGGCGATCACTTCGGGCGGCACGGGGCGGGCGTAGAGCTTCTCGACCAGCGCCGCGCGCCGCTCCAGCACCGCGCGCTGGTTGACGTAGCCCTTGTCGGTGATCTCGTTGCCGTCGATCGAGAGCGGCTCGCTCATGACCAGCAGGCGCGTGGGGTGGGTCGAGCTGCCGCTTTCGGCGGCGAGGACTTGCAGGGCTTCTTGAAGTTGTTTTCGAATCTGCTCTGGATCTTTGCCTGCGGCGGGACTGAGGAAAACCAGGGCACCCACCTCGTTGCGGTCGTGGCCGGTGATCACCGCGTCCTGGATGAGCGGGTTGCCCGCGGCGATCAGCTTGACGCGCACCGCGCCGACGTGCACCCAGGTGCCGGTGCTGAGCTTGAAGTCCTCGGCGACACGGCCGTCGAAGACGATGCCCTGCGCCGGGTCGGCCTCGCTCGCGAGCTTGACGGCGTCGCCGATGCGGTAGAAACCCTCCTCGTCGAAGGCCGCGGCGGTCAGGTCGTCGCGCTTGTAATAGCCGGGGGTGACGTTCGGGCCACGCACCCGCACCTCGAGCTTGCCGGCCGCGGGGGCGAGCTTCAGCTCGCAGCCGGCGACCGGCAGGCCGATGACGCCCGCGCGCTCGATGGGGAAATGCACCTGGGTGGCGAGCGGCGAGGTCTCGGTCGAGCCCCAGGCCGAGAGCATCGCCAGGCCCTCGGGCTTGTCGGCGCGCACCAGCTTCTCGAAGCGCTCCCAGAGGTTCTGCGGCAGCGCCGCGCCGGCATAGAACACGACGTCGAGCTGGCGGAAGAAATTCCTTCGCAGCTTCTCATCGGCTTCGAGGAACGGCAGCAGCAGATCGAATCCGCGCGGCACGTTGAAATACATCGTGGGCGAAATCTCGCCCAGGTTGCGCGCCGTCACCTCGATCAGCCCTGGCGCCGGCTTGCCGCCGTCGACGTACAGGGTGCCGCCGTTTCTCAGCACCATGTTGAAGTTGTGGTTGCCGCCGAAGGTGTGGTTCCAGGGCAGCCAGTCGACGATCACCGGCGCTCGCTCTTCGAGGAACGGCCAGCCCTGCGCGAGCATCTGCTGGTTGGCGCACAGCATGCGCTGCGTGTTGATGACGCCCTTCGGCGTGCCGGTCGAGCCCGAGGTGAAGAGGATCTTCGCGATCGTGTCCGGCGCCACGCGCGCGAACGCCGCTTCCAGCGTCGAGCCGGGATTGGTCTCGAGCAGCCTGGCAACCGGCGTCGAGGCGGCGCCCACCGCCGCCAGCGCCGGCGCGAACTTCTCCGGGTCGGAGGCGTAGACGAGGCCGGGCTTGAGCAGCTCGAAGATCTGCTTCAGCTTGGCGAAGTCCTTCGACATGAGCGAGTAGGCGGGCGAGATCGGCGCCACCGGTACCCCTACGTGCATCGCTCCCAGCGCGAGCAGCGCGTGGTCGACGCCGTTGTCTGAAAGAATCGCGACCGGCCGCTCGGCGCCCAGTCCCAGGTTGAGCAGCGCCTGGCCGATGCGGCGCGCATCCGACAGCGCATCGCGGTAGCTGACGCGCCGCCAGCCCTCGCCCTTGCGCTCGGCGAGGAAAACGCGGTCCGGGGCTTTCTCGTACCACTTGATCAGCCACTCGCCGACGCAGCGCGCATAGGGGCCGAGCGCCTGCGGCGAGCGCAGCAGGGACGTGCCGTCCGGCCGGCGCTCGACCTGCACCTCGGCGGGGGCGAAACGCAGGCGTGAGGTCGTTGGCGATGCCATGGGCGCGCCCATTATAGTGAGGCGCGTGCCCGTTCTGCGGGCTAGGCCGGCTTGCCGCGCGAGGCGATGTAGCGGTTCATCCAGCTCGCGGCGGCGGCCACCCCACCGAACGTGAACAGGTGAACGCCGACCACGTTGCAGTCGGCATGCGATGCGCAATAGCGGGCGATTGCAGAGAGCTGGTCAGCGGGATCGGTATGGGTCACCAGGCGCACGGCGTCGAGCCCCTGCGCACGCAGGGCGCGCAGCGAGGCGCTGACGCCGCAGCGCTGGGCGAATCTCAGCAGCGCGAGCGGGTTGGTCGGGCCGGCGAGGCCTACGTAGACGGGCACGCTCGGCGCGCTGCGCGCCAGGCCGGCGCAATACTCGATCACGCGCGCCGGCGCAAAGGAGAACTGGGTGAGCACGTAGGCGCCCAGGCCCTGCGCCGCGAGCAGCGACCGCCGCTCGCCGAAGTCGCGCGCGAGCGCGGCGCTCGGAATGCGCGGATGGCCCTCCGGATAGCCGGGGATGCCGATCTCGCGCAGGCCGGCAGCCGCCAGCAGGCCCTGCCTGATGAGCGCGCTGCCGTCGGCATACGGGCCGAGCGGCTCGAGCTCGTCGCCGCCGATCACCAGCGCCTTCTGCACGCCTGCGTCGCGCACCGCGCGCCTGAGGAAGGTCTCGAGCTCGGCGGCGGCGCGGATGCGGCGCGCGGCGATGTGCGGCACCGGCTCGAGGCCCGCTTCGCGCACCGCGACCAGCGTCGGCAGGGTGTCGAGCAGCCGGTGGCGCGGCAGGTGGTTGACGTAGACCGGCGTGCCGGCCGGCAGCAGCGCCGCGATCTCGCCGGCGTCCTGCGGCCGGTGCGCGCCCATCTCGAGCGAGCCGCCGGAGACGAGCTCGGCGGCGATGGCCGCGGGCCGCTCAGCCGCGCTTGCGGGAAACGACATAGGATTCGTCCAGGAACCAGAGGCCGCCGTGCGACTGCAGCACTTCGCGCGTCGCGTCGAGGTAGCGGCGCTCGCCGACCACCTGCGCGAGCCGCTCGTCGTCGATTTGCGCCACGTAGACCGCGGCGTTCCAGGCGGCGAACAAGGTGGAGGTGCCGATGCTCTCGGCGATCTCGGTGGGCAGCGTGTGCATGTCGTAGCGGAACACCGCGCGCGCGTCCGCATAGGCGTTGAAGTTGTAGTGCCGCGATTCCTTGCCGAGCTCGGCGCGCACCGCGCGCAGCACGTCGTGCCGGCCGGTGGCGAAGGGATTCTCCTCGGGCCAGATCTTGCGCACGATCTCCAGGCCCGGGTCGCGGCCGCAGGAGTGGATGCCGAGCAGCCGCCCGCCCGGCCCGAGCGCGCGCGCGAGCGGCCCGATCACCCTGCCGGCCTTGAACTCGACCGGCACGCGCGCGCGGTAGGGCTGCGAGGCGATCACCAGGTCGTAGCCGGCGCGCGCCTTGCCCTGGCGCGGGATGGCCTCATCGAGCATGAAGCGGAAGTCCTCGCGGTACAGCACCAGCGCCACCGGGCGCTCGTAGACCGGGTTGCCGCTCTTCGCGCTGTGGCGCGCCTGCCAGTTCTTCGCCAGGAACGGCTCGAGCGCAGCGATCTGCTCGCCGAATTCGTGCGCGGTCGTGCCGCGCAACGCGACCTCATGCCAGGCGAGCGAGGTGGCCGCGCTCACCGACTTCGGCGCCAGCCACGGCGCCTCGGTGTAGTACATGTTGGTCACTACGAGCACGGTGGCGGGATGCTCGTAGAAGCGGTCGGGCATCTTGTCGAGCGACAGGCGCACGTCCTCGAGGCTGATCTCCTTGCCGACGAAATAGAACGGCATGGTCGGAAAGCGCCGGTGCATCTCGCGCATCACGCGCGTAAGCACCGTGCCGTCGCCCATGCCGGCGTCGAACACGCGCACCGCGGGCGGGCGCGGGTGGATGTGCGCGAGCTCCATGCCGACGCGCCGCGCCACCACTTCCTTCTCGCTGCAGGTGTTGACGAACAGGAGGTATTTCTGCCGGTTGTCGAAGAAGCGGAAGTTGCGCGAGGGCGCGCCTTCGCCCGGGGCGCGCTGCGCGGCGGACGGCGCGGCGCCGCCGGCGACGCGGATCAGCGCGCGCAGCTCGGGCGGCGCGGCGGGCGCGCAGGCGCCGTGGCGCTCGAGGAACGCGTTCACGCGCCCGAGCGTCTCCGGGGTGATGCGCGCGCCGTCGCGCAGGCGCGCGACGAACTTGCCGTCGTTGACCGCGCGCCGGCCGAAGGTCGATTCGGCGATCCCGGCACGGCGGCAGAACTCCGCGATGCTGTCGAGCAGCGAGGGGTCTCGCTCGGTCACCGCTTGCATGCGCCCTCCCGGGTGCAAAGATAGTCGGCGCCGAAGTGGGAAATCAACCACACTTCCTGCATCCGAAGGGGTGGGACATGGCCCACTATGATAAAACAATGACTTATGGCAAAATACGAACCTAAAGGCTTCGCTCGAGGCCTCACCCACTACGGCGACGCCGGCTTCTCGCTCTACCTGCGGCGCTCGTTCGCGAAGAGCATGGGCTACTCGGGCGAGATGCTCGAGCGCCCGGTGGTCGGCATCGCCGACTCGCGCAGCGGCTTCAACAACTGCCACCGGCACTTTCCCGAGCTGATCGAGGCCGTCAAGCGCGGCGTGCTCGCCGCGGGCGGGCTGCCGGTGGAATTCCCGACCACCTCGCTCGGCGAGGTGTTCCTCAGCCCGACCTCGATGATGTTCAGGAATCTCATGTCGATGGACGTCGAGGAGATGGTGCGCGCCCAGCCGATGGACGCGGTGGTGCTGGTCGGCGGCTGCGACAAGACGGTGCCGGCGCAGCTGATGGGCGCGGCGAGCGCCGACCTGCCGGCGGTGCAGCTGCTCGCCGGCCCGATGATGCCGACCTCGTTCCGCGGCGAGCGGCTCGGCGCCTGCACCGACTGCCGGCGCTTCTGGGCGCTGCATCGGGCGGGCAACGTGGATGCTGCCGAAATAGAAAATATAGAAGGCAACCTCGCCACCACCGCCGGAACCTGCGCGGTGATGGGCACGGCGTCCACCATGGCCGCGATCGCCGAAGCGCTCGGCATGGCGCTGCCGGGCAGCGCGGCGATTCCCGCAGTGCACGCCGACCGGCTGCGCGTGGCCGAGGCGAGCGGCCGGCGCGCGGTCGAGCTCGCGTCCACGCCGATCCGGCCCTCGCAGGTCATCACCGGCAAAGCGGTCGAGAACGCGCTGCGCGTGCTGCTCGCGATCGGCGGCTCGACCAACGCCATCGTCCATCTGACGGCGATCGCCGGCAGAGTCGGCATCGAGGTTTCCCTGAAAAAATTGAATGAATTGTCGGACTCGACCCCGGTGCTGGTCGACCTGAAGCCGACCGGGCAGTACTACATGTCGGACCTGCACGCCGCGGGCGGTATCGGCGCCGTGCTGCGCGAGCTGAAGCCCCTCCTGCACCTGGATTGCATGACCGTTGGCGGGCAGACGCTCGGAGAAATCCTCGCAAAGAACTCGCCCTGGGTCGATCGAGCAGTGGTGCGCGAATTCAAGAGCCCGCTTTCCCCGGTCGGCGGACTGGTCGCGTTGTTCGGCTCGCTTGCGCCCAACGGCGCGATCCTCAAGCGCTCGGCGGCCGATCCGCAGCTGTTTGAAAGGGAAGGCAAGGCTGTCGTATTCAGCTCGCTGGATGACCTGGCGGCGCGCATCGATGGCCCGGCGCTCGAGGTCGCGGCGCAGGATTTCCTGGTGCTGCAGAACGCGGGACCGACCTCTGGCTACGCGATGCCCGAGGCGGGCTACCTGCCGATCCCTGCCAAGCTCGCGCGCGCGGGCGTCAAGGACATGGTGCGCATCTCGGATGCGCGCATGAGCGGCACCGCGTTTGGCACCATCGTGCTGCATGTCTCGCCCGAGGCGGCGGCGGGCGGGCCGCTCGCCCTCGTCAGGAACGGAGACAGAATAAAAATCTCCGTGAAAGAGCGACGGATCGATCTTCTCGTTTCAGAAGCAGAGCTTCGGAACCGGAAGTCATCGTGGAAGCCGCCAGTTGCGCCGCCGCTGCGAGGCTACGCCAAGCTCTACATGGAGCACGTGCTGCAGGCCGAGCACGGCTGCGACTTCGACTTTCTCCGGAAAGCCTAGCCTACTTCGGGTACTCGTAGCTCAGCTCGTAGTCGCCCTCGCTGTCGATGACCAGGAGGGCGCGCGTCCAGGCGCGGCGATCGGGAGGCAGCTTCTCGTTCAGGCCGACGACGCGGCGCGTGAGCTCCCGCGCGTTGCAGGGCACCAGCGGCTCGCCGCCCTCGTCGCCGCGCAGGTTGGTGAAAAAGAACTTGGATACCTTTTCCTTGCCGTCGCCCAGGTCGGTGATCTCGATCCAGGCTTTTTTCCAGTCCTGCGGCAGCCCGGGTGCGAGGCAGGTGAAGATGCTCTCGATCAGCTTCATCTCGATCGGCACCGGCGCGCCCGCCGAGGGCGCGGCCGCGGACGAGGGTGCGACCGCCGCCACCGCCTGGCGTTGCGTTGCGGCAGGCGCCGCGGCCGGGGCGGCGCGCACCGGATCGGGCCGCACCACGATCTCCGGTCGGACGATGGGTTCCCGCATGGGCGCGGGTGCAGCAATCGCGGCCGCAGGTGCCGGTGCTGGCGCAGCGGCAGGCGCGGCGACCGGTGCAGGGGGTGGCGCGGGCTCCACCACGGGCGCGGGTGCGGCTACCGGTGCCGGCGCCGGGGCGGGAATCGGCGCTGCCACCGGCGGCGCGACTGGAGCAATCGGCGTGATGACTGGCGCGGGCGTAGGGGCGGCAACCGCGGGCGCAGGCGCAGGTACCGGCGCAGCGACCGGCGCGGCTTCGGGCGCCGGCTTGACGTGCTCGGGCGGCGCGCTCACCGGCAGCGACGGCGGACCGTAGATGAGCAGCCGGCCCTTGAAGGTCGGCGACTCGGCGCTTGCCGCCGGCCGCCCCGACTCGGTGTCCGGAATCGGCTGGGTGCGCACCGGCATGCGTTTGCCCGCCTCGACGCTGCCGACGGCGAGCATCATGGCCAGGGCGAGCACCGCGCGCGTCACCAGGTCATGCTTTGCCATGGCCGCTAGTGTAGCGCGGCGCATCCTTCAATGGCATGAGCCAGGCGACGGTGACGAGCTGCAGCAGCGCAGCGACTCCGAACGTCACCGCGTAGCCCTCGGCCGGGTAGCGTCCGTCCAGCGCCGGCCAGAGGCGCAGCAGCGCGCCGATGCCCCACTGGAACGCGAACGAGGCGAGGAACATGAAGATGTTCGACGCGGTAATGACGCGCCCGGTGAGCGCGGGCGGAAAGTGCTGCGACAGGATCGCGTAGGGCAGCGCGGCGGCGCAGGCGCCGAAGCCGTAGAGCACGACGACCCCGAGCGCGCCCGCGCGCACGCCCGCAGCGAGCGCGATGAACGCGCCGAGCGCGAGCACCATGCCGAACTTGTAGACCGCGAGCCGCGACAGCCCCGCGCTCGCGATCCGGTCGGCGAGCGTGCCGAAGACGACCGAGCCGACGCCGTAGGCGAGCGAGCCCGCGAGCAGGGTGCTCGCCACCGCGCCGCGCGCAAGTCCGCCCACGTCGGCGAGCCACGGCGCGAGCCACAGCCCCTGCAGCGCCTGGTAGGCGCCGTGCACGGCGATCAGCGGCAGCGCGACGCGCCAGAAGTAGACGTTGGACAGAACCTCGCCCAGCTCGGAGAACTGGCGGCCCCAGCTGGCGCCGAGCCCGGGCAGCGGCTTTTCCGGCACGACGAAGAATATGAGCGCCGCCACTGTCGCGCAGGCGAGCGCGAGCAGCAGGAACACGGCCCGCCAGCCGTAGCCCGCCGCGAGCGCCTCGACCGGCGTGGTCGCCGACATCGCGCCGAGCGCGCCGATGGCGAGGATCCAGCCGTTCAGCGTCGCGAGGCGCGCCAGGGGGAACCAGAGCGTAAAGGCCTTGATCGAGCCCATCAGGCAGCCCGAGACCCCCAGGCCGAGCAGGGCGCGGCCGAGCGCGAGCTCGGCGACGCCATCGGCCGCGCCGAAGACGAGCGCGCCGGCGCAGGCGAAGCACAGCAGCGCGGCCAGCACGCGCCGCGGGCCGTAGCGGTCGAGCAGGACGCCGAGCGGGATCTGGAAGGCGGCGAAAACGAGGAAATACGCGCTCGTCAGCAGCCCGAGTTCGGCCGCGCTGAGGGCGAAATCGCGCGCCAGGTCCTTGGCGATGACGGCGTTGACGTAGCGCAGCAGTATGGAAATGAAGAAGCCGCTCGCGAACGGCACGAACACCAGCACCACCAGCCTGGCCGCGACCGCGTCTTTGCCGCTTTCGTTCACCGGCCGATTGTAATCAGGTAGGCTAGCGCGCATGGCTGCCCGGTCGAAACGCAAGCTGGTGGTGGCGATCACCGGCGCGAGCGGCGCCGCGTACGGCGTCGCGCTGCTGCGCGAGCTGCGCCGGGCGTCGGGCTGGCAGAGCCATCTGGTGCTCACCGACGCCGGCGCGCTCAACTGCTGGCACGAGCTGCGCCTGGCGCGCAAGCAGGTCGAGCGGCTCGCCGACTTCGCCCATCATCCGCGCGACATCGCGGCGCCGATCGCCAGCGGCTCGTTCCTCGCCGAGGGCATGGTGATCGCACCCTGCTCGATGAAGACCCTCGCGGCGGTGGCGCACGCGCACGCCGACGATCTCGCCTCGCGCGCCGCCGACGTGACGCTCAAGGAGCGCCGTCGCCTGGTGCTGCTGGTGCGCGAAACGCCGCTCAACCTCGCGCACCTGCGCAACATGGTCGCAGTCACCGAGATGGGCGGCATCGTGTTCCCGCCGGTGCCCGCGCTCTACGCCCGGCCCGGATCGATCGACGATCTGGTCGCGCACACCGTGGCCCGGGTGCTCGACCTGTTCGGCATCCATTCCGGCAGGCTCAGGCGCTGGCAGGGGCTGGATGGCTGAAGTTTCGGCTTTCGCCGGGTCCTACGCCGAGGCGCGCGACAAGTTTCTGCGGGCGGCGCGGCGCGCCGGGGCCAAGCATGCCGCGTTCCGGCATCCGCACGAGCGCGGCCCCGCCGGCGAGCCGCTGTACCTCGATCTCGCCGTGCTCGGGCCCGGCGACGCCGCGCGGATTTTCGCGGTCGGCAGCGGCACCCACGGCATCGAGGGCTATTGCGGGTCGGCGGCGCAATGCGCCTGGCTGCGCGGCAGGCCGCGCCTGCCGAAGGACACGGCGGTCGTGTTCCTGCACGCGCAGAATCCGTGGGGATTCGCGCACAAGACCCGTACCACCGAGGAAAACGTCGACCTCAACCGCAACTTCGTCGACTTCTCGCACCCGCTGCCTGCCAATCCGGGCTACCTCGAGCTGCACCCGCACATCGCCGCGCCGAGCTGGGACGAGCAATCGATCGAGGCCATCTTCGCCACGCTCGACGCGTTCCGCGAGCGCGTCGGCGAAAAGGCTTTTTCCGACGCCTTCAACGGCGGGCAATACACGCACCCGGACGGCATCTTCTTCGGCGGCGCCCGGCCGCAGTGGGCCAACACCGCCTTTCGCGCCGCGGTCGAGACGCATCTGGGCCGCGCGCGTCAGGTGACCTACCTCGACCTGCACACCGGCATCGGACCCTGGTGCGGGCACGTCTACCTGTGCTTTCATCCCGAGGGCTCCGCCGCGCGCGAGCGCGCGCGCGCATGGTGGGGCGCGCGCGCGGTGAACCTGGAGGGCGTGACGCACGCGAAGCTCGCCACCTACAACGGCACCATCATCGACGCCTTCGCCGAGGTGCTGCCGGCCGCGGAAACGACCTGCATCGTGGTCGAGTTCGGCACGCTGCCGCGGCGCGAGATGCAGCGCGCGAGCATGGCGCAGCGCTGGCTGCGCTTCGAAGGCGCGCGCGACCCGGTGCATGCGGCGCGCGTGCGGCGCGAATACGAGGCGGCGTTCTATCCGGCCGATCCGCAGTGGCGCCGGGCCGTGCTCGAGCAGTCGCGGGACTTCATCGACCGCGGCGTGCGCGGCATCAGCTCTTGCTGAGGAACTCCCCGAGAGCGCGCGAGAAGCCCTCCGGCTGCTCGAGGTTGGCGAGATGCGCCGCCTGCGGCAGCACCACCAGCTGCGAGCCGGGCGCGTGCTCGTGGATCTCGCGCGCCATGGCGGGCGGCGTGCCGGGATCCTGCTCGCCGACGATCACCAGGATCGGGCACTTGATTTCCTTCAGCCGCGCCGTGAGGTTGATTCTGGGGATGGCGTAACAGCAGCCGCAATAGCCCGCGACCGGCGTGGCGAGGATCAGCTTGCGGATCGCCTCGACCGCCGCCGTGTTGCCTTTTCTGAACGGCTCGGTGAACCAGCGCTCGAGCGTCGGCTGCGCGAGCGGCTCCATGCCCCTTTCGCTGGCGGTGCGGATGCGCTCCTGCCACAGCGGCCAGGCCTCGGCCGGGTAGCGGCTGGTGGTATCGGCGAGCGTGAGCGTGCGCAACACGCCGGGATACTTGAGCGCGAAGGTCTGGCCGATCATGCCGCCCATCGACAGCCCGCAGTAGTGGGCCGTCTGTATTCGCAGTTCTTTCAAGAGGAAAAACAGATCATCGGCAAGGAGCTCGAGGCTGTACTCGCCTTTCGGCGCCTCCGTTCCGCCGTGTCCGCGCGTGTCGTAGGCGAGGATCCGGTAGCGCTCCTTGAGCGCCGCGATCTGCGGGTCCCACATGCGCACGCTGCACGCGAGCGAATGGCCGAGCACCAGCCAGGGCGCGCCCTCCTCGCCGTGCACCTCGTAGCTGACCTCGATGCCGTTCACCCTGGTCTTCATGTCTTCGCCACCACCAGTGGAATGCGCATTTCGTCCTCGCTCGCGCCGCCGTGATTGCCGATGTGCAGGTGCCGCGATTCGCCCGCCACCCAGTCTTTTACCGTGCCGCGGCCCCTCATGAGCAGCGCCACGTCGCCGATTCGCTCCGCGAAATCCGGGTGCGCGCGCCCGGCGCCGAACCAGCCCTCGTCCCAGAGCTCCCGGCTCGGCCGCACATCGGCGCGGTCGGCGAGAGTTTCCTTCGCTTTTTCAATGAACAGCTTCGTGTCATGCACATGGCAAAAGGCGACCCGGCGCTCGCCGCAGAGCGGGAAGCGCAGCAGCGGCGCGAGCGCCGGCGGCAGCTCGATCGATTCCTCGGGCGGGCTGTCGATGAATCCGTGGTCGGCGCTGGCGACGACCAGCGTGCCGGTGCCCGCGAGGCGCGCCAGCAGCTCGCCGAACGCCGCGTCGACGGCGCGGAACTGCGCCAGCACCTCGGCGCTCGCGACGCCGTGCTTGTGCGCGAGCGTGTCGAAGATCGGCCAGTAGGCGTAGACGAACTTCCGGTGCGCGCCGGAGCGCACCGCGCCCGCAGTCTGCTCGACCAGCCCCTGCAGGTCGTCGTAGGCGCGGCGCTCGGCGCTGCCGCAGTGGTGGCGGTTGTAGCTCGAGTCGACGATCGGCCGGAAGGTGACGACGATGCCAGGTGTCGCCAGCGTGTCGAACAGCGAGCGCTGCAGAAAGATCCTGCCGGGCGCGATGCCGAGCGGCAGCTTGTCGCCGCGCCGCTCGAAAGGCAGCGGTGCGGCGACGCAGCCGGCCTGGCCGAAGTAGGTGTACCAGCCGGTGAGGCCGTGCTCGAGCGGCGTGGCGCCGGTGTACGAGGTCGTGATCGCGCTCGCCGTGGTGGAGGGGAACACGGCGCTGATGGCGCCGCGCCGGTGCGCGGCCAGGATGCCGCCGCCGCCGTTCGCCGTCAGGTAGCGGTCGCCGAGCCCGTCGACGATCAGCAGGACGATGTTGTCCGCGTCCCTCAGCTCCGCGACCGGAAGCGCGGCAAGCGGAGGATGGCGCGGCGCGCCGCCCCTGGCCTCCACCAGCGAGGCGATGAGATTGACGAACCCGTTACCAGAATAGTCGGGCCGAGGCATCGGCCCGAATGCTAGCGGATTTCTAGTGCACCACCATCGGGTTGGTCAGCAGCGCGTCGTAGTGGCCCAGGAACTCGTCCACCGACTCGACGCTCGGCTCGCCGGCGGCGAAGTCCGCCATCGTGGCCCTGAACTGCACCTCGACCGCGCCTTCGAGAAAACCGCCGCGGCCGGTGGTCTTGTCCACCAGCTCGATACCGCCGCGGCCCGGAAACTCGACCACGTAGTAGTTCTCGCTGTTGTACATCACGTTCATAGCCACCTCCATCGGCAGCCGTGCGTGAATGATTAGACCGCCCGCAGCGGCCGAGTGCTGTGAATATTTGTGCACGTTGAGGAACTTTCGGCCGCTTGCGCCAGCTCAAGTACTTATCCAGCAACGCGATTCCCCGCCGGTCGGTTGACCCTCGCCGCCGGTCGGGCTGGCGGATGCGCGTGATAAAATGCACGTCCATCTCCTCCGGGAAAGCCGCCATGCGGATGGAAGTGCACGTCCACGCAGACATCCCGATCCTCGAAGGCGTCTCGAAGAAGCAGATCGAGCAGGCGCTCGCGCCGTGGCTCGAGTACCTCGACGCCGAAGGGCTCGCCGACGTGAAGAGCCTCGAGCCCGAGGAGCCGGGACTGCGCTTCGACGAGAAGGAGCTGCTGCTGCTGGTGTGCTGGACCGGCGAGACCGGCCGCAGCTTCCACGCCGCGCTCGAGGCGGCGCTCGAGAGCCTGGGCCCCCTGTGCTACGAGGCGGTCGAGGTCGAGCTGACGCTCTACCACGACAACGGCGAGCAGGAGTCGCGCCTGCTGTTCGTCGGCCCGACCGCGCATGCGATCCACGAGGCGCAGCGCCGCTGCATGATCGAGGATGTCACGGCGCTGCTCGCGCGCCAGTTCGGCAAGGAGCGCGTCGCCGAGGTCGCGGCGCTGGTGGATCGCCTGTTCGAGCAGGACTGGAAGGAGCGCGCCGCCGAGGCGAGGAAGCCGGAGCGCGCCTTCGAAACGGCAACGCGTCCGGCGAGAAAACACCTGCACTGAGCGTTGGTTGGCCGGCCCTAAATACCCCGGTTTCGATACGCTGGCGCTGCACGCCGGCCAGTCGCCCGATCCGGCGACCGGCGCGCGCGCGGTGCCGATCTACCAGACCACCTCGTACGTCTTTCGCGACGCGGCGCACGCGGCGTCGCTGTTCAACATGGAGCGCGCGGGGCACGTCTACTCGCGCATCTCGAATCCGACCGTCGCGGTGCTGGAGGAGCGCATGGCGGCGCTCGAGGGCGGCGTCGGCGCGATCGCCGCGGCGAGCGGACAGGCGGCGCTGCACCTCGCCATCGCCACGCTCATGGATGCCGGCAGCCATATCGTGGCCTCGACCGCGCTCTACGGCGGCTCGCACAACCTGCTCGGGTACACGCTGAAAAGGTTTGGCATTGAAACGAGTTTTGTCTCTCCCAGGGATCCGGAAAATTTTCGTAAAGAGATAAAAGCCAATACCCGCCTTCTATTCGGCGAGACCTTGGGCAACCCGGGCCTCGACGTGCTCGACATTCCGGCCGTGGCCGCGATCGCGCACGAGTCCGGCGTACCGCTGCTGGTCGACGCGACTTTCACCACGCCATGGCTGATGAAGCCCTTCGAGCACGGCGCCGACCTGCTGTACCACTCGGCGACCAAGTTCCTCGGCGGCCACGGCGTCGCCATCGGCGGGGTGCTGGTCGATTCGGGCCGCTTCGACTGGGAGCGAAGCGGCAAGTTTCCGCAGCTCACCGCGCCCTACGCCGGCTTCCACGGCATGGACTTCGAGGAGGAGTCCGGCACGCGCGCCTTCCTCCTGCGCGCGCGCAGGGAGGGATTGCGGGATTTCGGCGCCTGCATGGCGCCGATGACCGCGTTCCAGATCCTGCAGGGAATCGAGACGCTGCACCTGCGCATGCCGAGGCATGTGGAAAGTACGAGGAAGGTTGTCGGATTCTTGTCTTCGAATGCTCTGGTAGAGAAAATTCTCTATCCGGAGCTCCCGCAGCATCCCGACCACGCGCTGGCAAAGCGGCTTCTGCCCAGGGGCTGCGGCGCAGTCTTTTCCTTCGACCTCAAGGGCGGGCGCGCGGCGGGTCAGCGCTTCATCGAGGCGCTGCGCGTGTTCTCGCACCTGGCCAACGTCGGCGACGCCAAGTCGCTCGTCATCCACCCGGCGAGCACCACCCATTACCGCATGTCGGATGAGGATCTGGGCAAGGCGGGCATCGGCCCGGGCACGGTGCGGCTGTCGATCGGGCTGGAGGACGCGGACGACCTGATCGAAGACCTCGAGCGCAGCCTCAAGCTCGCCGCGAGGGCGGCGTGAATCTGCGCATCGACGGCAGGTCGGCCTTCGCCTACACGGCGGCGCACGAACCCGACGCCGCCAGGCCGAGCGTCGTCTTCGTCCACGGCGCCGGGCTGGATCATTCCTGGTGGGGCCTGCAGAGCCGCTACTTCGGCTACCACGGCTGCAACGTGCTGGCGCTCGACCTGCCCGGCCACGGCAGGTCCGAGGGTCCGCCGCTGTCCTCGATTTCGGAGATGTCGGACTGGATTGCGAGCGTTCTGGATGCTCTTCAGGTAAAAACAACGACCGTCGTCGGCCACTCCATGGGCGCGCTGATCGCTGTGGATTTCGCCGCCCGCTACCCGGCGCGCGTCGAGCGCATCGCGCTCATCGGCGTCGCCTACCCGATGAAGGTCTCGGATGCCTTCCTCGAGGCCGCGCGCAGGAACGAGCAGAGCGCGTTCGACATGGAGACGATCTGGGGCCATGCGCCGCAGACGCCGCTCGGCGGCAACCCCAACCCGGGCATGTGGATGTACGGCGACACCCTGGCGCGCCTGGCGCGGCTCGCGCCCGGCGTGCTGCACACCGACCTCGCGGCCTGCAACGGCTATGCCGACGGCATGGAGAGCGCGGCGAAGGTGGCCTGCCCGGCGCTCTTCATTCTTGGCGCGCGCGACGCGATGACGCCGCCGAAAGCGGCGCAGCAATTGATCGCCGCGGTCCGCGACGCCAGGGTCGTCACGGTAAGGCCCTCGGGCCATTCGCTGATGGCGGAGGCGCCCGACGCAACGCTCGATGCGCTGATTGAATTTATACTTCCCGCTTCACCTGGCACGCGAGGAGCGAGGGCATGAATCCGAACCAGACCGAGACGGGCGGCGGACTCCCGGGCGCGATGCGCGCGATCGGCGCGCTCGCGGTCATCGTCGTCGCGCTGATCGGCGTGCTGACGGTGCTCGAGGTGATCCCGCGCGAGGCCTTGCAGGAATGGTTCACCAAGGCCGGCCTGGTGCTGGTGATCGTGGTCGCGGCGGCGATCGCGCTCGCGCTCATCGCGCGCGCGGGCGGCAAGTCCTAGCGCGACCAGTCGGCGGCGCGCACCGCCCAGGCGGTGAGCGCGCCCCAGGCGATCATTCCCGCCGCGATCACCGCGAACAGCCAGTCGAGCGCGGCGCCGAGCGCCACCGCGGCGAAGCCTCCCGCGATCACGATCGCGAGGCGCGC
>JACOVA010000062.1 GCA_016177575.1 Betaproteobacteria bacterium | reverse complement strand
GAGCAGGATCGCAAGCGTCGCGACGAGGATGATCGCAAGCGCCGCGAGGAGGACGACCGCAGGCGGCGTGAGGAGACCGAGCGCAGAGCGGGGGAGGAAGCCGAGGCCAAGGCGAGTGCCGCGGAGGCGGCGGCCCGCTCGTCTGCGCAGCCCGCGATACCTGCGCCCGCGCAGCCCGCCGCGGCCGATCCGCTTGCCGGCCTGGGCGATTCGCTGCTCGCGGACCTGGATTCCTTCTCGCAGCGGGACGAGGAGGAGCGCAAGGCCAAGGAGGAGGCCGAGCGCAAGGAGAAGGAGGCGGCGGCGCGGCGCGCGCGCGAGGAGGAGGAGCGGCGCAGGCGCGAGGAAGAGGACCGGCGGCGCCGCGAGGAGGAGGAGGAGCGCAACGCCAAGGCCGAAGCCGAGGCCGAGCGGCGCGCGCGCGAGGAGGAGGAGCGCCGCGAGCGCGAGGAGGAGGAAGAGCGCAAGCAGGCGGAAACCGAGCGCAAGCGCGAGGCCAAGGAGGCGCTCGCCGCCAAGGAAGCCGAGGAAAAAGCCGCCAGGAGCGCCGCATCCGCGCGCAGCGCGGCCAAGGGCGACGACGACGTCGGGGTCACGGACGAGGACCTCGACATGGACGACGTCAAGCGCGACGAAAAGGCGCTGTCGAAGGAAGCGCGCAGGCGCGAAGCCGAGCGCATGGAGCCCGTCGTCGCGGCCAAGGTGCGCCGCCCGGTCAACTGGGGCAAGCCCGCCGCGGTCGCGCTGTTCGTGATCCTGATCGGCGGGGTCGGGGCGCTGAACGTCATGCCGGTGTCCACCGCCGAATACGAGAAGGCCGCCTCGGAAGCGCTGGGCGTGCCGGTGAAGATCTCCTCGGCTCGGCTCTCGGCGCTCACGAGCGTCGAGGTCAGGCTCGAGGGCGTGTCGATCGGCGACGCGGTCAAGGTCAGGCTGGTGCGCGGCTCGCCCGAGATCGGCTCGCTGTTCGGTGCGAAAAAGGTCTTCAGCCGCATCGAGCTGGAGGGCGCGTCGGCGTCGCAGGCGCAGCTCGGCGAGGCGGCATTCGGCAAGGTCGGCAGCGAGAATTTCCGCGTCGGGCGCATCGTCATGAAGCAGGCGAAGTTCGACGGCCCGCTGGCGCTGCCGGCGCTCGACATCGACGCCAAGGTGGCGGGCGACGGCACGCTGCAGTCGATCGCGCTGAGCGGCCCGGACAAGCTCGCGGTGCGGCTGGCGCCGAAGGGCAACGAGCTCGAGTTCGAGATCAGCGCCGCGAGCCTGGCGCTGCCGTTCGCGCCCGCGTTCTCGCTGTCGGAGTTCGGCATGAAGGGGACCGCGACGCGCCAGGGCGTGAGCGCGTCGGACTTCGACGGCCGCGCCTTCGACGGCGTGATCAGCGGCAAGGCGCGCATCGGCTGGGGCGCGACCTGGAGCGCCGAAGGCGAGCTGCGCGCGCGCGGCGTCAAGGTCGCCGTGTTCGCGCCGACTCTGGTGTCCGAGGGCAAGGTCGAGGCCAACGGCAAGTACACGATGAGCGGGCCGGATCCGGCCAAGCTCTACGAGCGGGCGCGGCTGGACGGCAGCTTCAAGATCGACAACGGCGTGATCGGCAATTTCAATCTGCGGCGCGCGCTGGAGACCGGCGGCGCGCAAACCGGCGGCCGCACCGAGTTCGCCGAGCTCACGGGGCAGGGCGTGTACGAAAGGGGCAGCGTGCAGCTGCGCAACATCGCGATCACGGCCGGCGCCATGAGCGCGGGCGCCAGCCTCGACATCGACGCCAGCGGCGCGCTGCTGGGGCGGATCGCCGCGGACGTGAAAACGCCCAACCAGACCTTGCGCGCGGTGCTCAACATCTCCGGCAAGCTGCAGGACCCCGTGATCCGCAAGTGACTGTCCTGAAGCTGCGCGGCGCGCGCGCGCTGTCGGATTTCCGGCTCGCCAGGCTTCTTTCCCGCATCAAGCAGATCGCCCCGGGCACGCGCGGCCTGGCGGCCGAGTTCTGGCATTTCGTCGAGGCAGACGCCGAGCCCGGCGCCGGCGAGCGCCGGCTGCTCGAGCGCCTGCTGCGTTACGGAGCGCCCGTCGAGGACGGGCAGCCCGCAGGCACGCTATTCCTCGTCGTGCCGCGGCTCGGCACCCTCTCCTCCTGGTCGTCCAAGGCGACCGACATCGCGCGCAACTGCGGGCTCGAGGGGGTCCGGCGCATCGAGCGCGGAATCGCGTATTTCGTGCGGTCGCAAACGAAGGCGGACCAGGCGCACATCGCGCCGCTGCTGCACGATCGAATGACCGAAAGCGTCCTCGGCGCGCTCGAAGAGGCCGAAGGGCTGTTCCGGCACGTCGCACCGCGGCCGCTCGGCCGGGTGGCGCTCGCGCGGCTGGAGGAAGCGAATCTGCGCCTGGGGCTGGCGCTGAGCGAGGACGAGATCGCCTACCTGCGCCAGGCCTATCAGGCGCTCGGCCGCGACCCGACCGACGCCGAGCTGACCATGTTCGCGCAGGCCAACTCCGAGCACTGCCGGCACAAGATCTTCAACGCCGACTGGATCATCGACGGCGAGCGCAAGGACCAGTCGCTGTTCGCGATGATCCGCGCCACCCACGCCGCCAACCCGCAGGGGACCGTGGTCGCGTACGCGGACAATGCCGCCGTTCTCGAGGGTTTTGCCTCTCAGAACTTCTCCCCCGACGAGGACAACGTCTACCGAGCAAGGCCCCGCACCACCCATTTCGTCGCCAAGTGCGAGACGCACAACCACCCCACGGCGATCTGTCCCTTCCCGGGCGCGGCGACCGGTGCCGGCGGCGAGATCCGCGACGAGGGCGCGACCGGGCGCGGCGCCAAGCCCAAGGCGGGACTGGTGGGCTACACGGTGTCGAGCCTGCGCATCCCCGGGGCGGAGCAGCCGTGGGAAGCGCACGACTACGGGCGCCCGGGGCGCATCGCGTCGGCGCTGCAGATCATGCTCGACGGCCCGATCGGCGCGGCTTCGTTCAACAACGAGTTCGGCCGGCCCAACCTCGCGGGCTACTTCAGGACCTTCGAGCAGCCGGTCGGCGGCGTGCAGCGCGGCTACCACAAGCCGATCATGCTCGCGGGCGGCGTCGGCAATGTCGCCGCCGAGAATTGCCTGAAGAAGGATTTCTCGGAACAGACCCTCCTGGTTCAGCTCGGCGGGCCCGGGTTGCTGATCGGCATGGGCGGCGGCGCCGCCTCTTCGATGCGCGCCGGCGCCAATACCGACGAGCTCGATTTCGATTCGGTGCAGCGCGGTAACGCCGAGATCCAGCGCCGCGCGCAGGAGGTGATCGACCGCTGCGCCGGGCTCGGCTCCGCCAACCCGGTGCTGTCGATCCACGACGTCGGCGCCGGCGGCCTGTCGAACGCCCTGCCGGAGATGGGGCACGCGGCGCGCCGCGGCGCGCGGCTCGAGCTGCGCGCGGGTCCATGCGAGGACAGCGGCATGTCGCCGCGCGAGATCTGGTGCAACGAAGCGCAGGAGCGCTACGTGCTAGCGATCGCGCCCGAGGGGCTGGAGCGGTTCAGACGCATCTGCGAGCGCGAACGGTGTCCTTTCGCGGTCCTCGGGACCGCAACCGCCGATCGCCTGCTGCGCGTGGAAGACAGTCACTTCGAGAACCGCACCATCGACATTCCTCTCGACGTGGTGCTGGGCAAGCCGCCCAGGATGCTGCGCGACGTCAGGCGCGCCGCGCCCGGGCTCGAGCTGCTGTCGCTCGACGGCATCGAGCTGCAGGAGGCCGCCTACCGCGTGCTGCGCCACCCCGCGGTCGCGGACAAGACTTTCCTCGTCACGATCGGCGACCGCACGGTGGGCGGGCTTTGCGCGCGCGACCCGCTGGTCGGCCCCTGGCAGGTGGCGGTCGCCGACTGCGCGGTGACGCTGCTCGACTACGCCGGCTATGCCGGGGAGGCGTTCGCCATCGGCGAGCGCACGCCGCTCGCGCTGATCGACGGCCCGGCCTCCGGGCGCATGGCGGTGGGGGAGGTGCTCACCAACCTCGCCGCGGCCAATGTCCGCTCGCTCGAGCGCGTCAAGCTCTCGGCCAACTGGATGGCCGCCGCCGGCTCGCCGGGAGAGGACGCGGCGCTCTACGACACGGTGCGCGCGGTGGCGCTCGAGCTCTGCCCGGCGCTCGGCGTGTCGATCCCGGTGGGCAAGGATTCGCTCTCGATGCGCACCGCCTGGGAGGACAAGGAGGTGGTGGCGCCGCTGTCGCTGGTGGTCACCGCCTTCGCGGCAGTCGAGGACGCACGCGCCACGCTCACGCCGCGGCTGCGCACCGACGCGGGCGAAACCGAGCTGCTGCTCGTCGATCTCGGCCAGGGCAGGAACCGTCTCGGCGGCTCGATCCTGGCGCAGGTCTATTCGAGGTTCGGCAATTCCTGCCCGGATCTCGATTCCGCTCCCGTTTTCAAGAACTTCTTCGTGGCGATGCAAACCCTGAATGCGCAGCAGCTGATTGTTGCCTACCACGACCGCTCCGATGGCGGGCTATTCGCCACCGTGTGCGAGATGGCGTTCGCCGGCCATTGCGGCGTCACGGTCAGCCTGGACGCGCTCACCTTCGACCAGTGGAGCGACGATGTCGACGGCTTCAGGCGCTCGAGCGAGGAGCAGCTCGCCGGACGGCTGCGCGAGCGCGCGCTGGCGGCGCTGTTCGCCGAGGAGCTGGGCGCGGTGCTGCAGATCCGCGCGGCCGACCGGACACGGGTCATGGACGTCTTTCGTTCTTGCGGCCT
This sequence comes from Betaproteobacteria bacterium, assembly GCA_016177575.1. Taxonomy (GTDB): domain Bacteria; phylum Pseudomonadota; class Gammaproteobacteria; order Burkholderiales; family SG8-39; genus RBG-16-66-20. The sequence goes on along the minus strand of JACOVA010000062.1, from coordinate 31,670 downwards.
CGACGCCATCTGTCATGTGATCGGAACGACGAATTCGCGCGACGAGATATCGTTCACGCGCACCGCCAGGCCGCTGCTGAAGGAGAAGCGCGTCGACCTGCAGCGCGCCTGGTCGGAGACCAGCTACCGCATGCAGCAGCTGCGCGACAACCCGGACTGCGCGCAGGAGGAATACGACCGGATACTGGACGTTGCCGATCCGGGATTGTCGTTTCAATTGACTTTTACTAGCAAAGAATTTTCTATAGGAAAGACAAAACCTCCACGCGTGGCAATACTCAGGGAACAGGGCGTCAACAGCCAGGTCGAGATGGCGGCGGCGTTCGCGCGCGCGGGCTTCGAGGCGGTCGACGTGCACATGTCCGACGTCATCGCCGGGCGCGCCAGGCTCACGGGCTTCGCCGGCCTCGCCGCCTGCGGCGGCTTCTCCTACGGCGACGTGCTCGGCGGCGGCCAGGGATGGGCGAAATCGATCCTGTTCAATTCCAGGGCGCGGGCGGAGTTCGAGGCCTTCTTCGCGCGCCGCGACACTTTCGCGCTCGGCTCGTGCAACGGCTGCCAGATGATGGCGGCGCTGAAGGAAATCATTCCCGGCGCCGAGCACTGGCCGGCGTTCGGCGCCAACCGCTCGGCGCAGTTCGAGGCCCGCTTGGCGATGGTCGAGGTGCTCGACAGCCCGTCGATCCTGCTGGCGGGCATGGCGGGCAGCAGGATGCCGATCGCGACGGCGCACGGCGAAGGCCGCGCCGAGTTTGACCGGGATCAAGATCGCGACCGGGCGATCGTGGCACTAAGGTTCGTGGACAACCGCGGCCGGGCGACGGAACGGCATCCCTGCAACCCGAACGGCTCGCCGCAGGGGATCACGGGCCTGACCACGCCCGACGGCCGCTTCACGATCGTGATGCCGCATCCGGAGCGCGTCTTTCGCGCCGTGCAGATGTCCTGGGCGCCCGACGGCGCGGGCGAGGATTCCCCCTGGATGCAGATCTTCTACAATGCGCGCCGATGGGTGGGGTAGGGCCGACGCCGATGTCTCAGGATTTCATCGAGAACCGCACTTTTGACGAGATTCGGATCGGCGATACGGCGACGCTGACGCGCACGCTGCGGCCCGAGGACATCCAGCTGTTCGCGATCATGTCGGGCGACGTGAACCCGGCGCACGTCGATCCCGAGTACGCGCGCTCGAGCATGTTCCACGAGGTGATCGCGCACGGCATGTGGGGCGGGGCGCTGATCTCGACCGTGCTCGGCACCGAGTTCCCCGGGCCGGGCACGATCTACATCGAGCAGACGCTGCGCTTCTCGCGCCCGGTCAAGGTGGGCGATACCCTCAGCATCACGCTCACCTGCACCAAGAAATTCGACCACAACAAGCACCTGCTGTTCGACTGCGTCTGCACCAACCAGGACGGCGCCAAGGTGATCCGCGGCCAGGCCGAGGTGCTGGCACCGACGGAGAAGATCAAGCGCGAGCGCGTCGAGATGCCCGAGGTGACGATCTCGGACCGCGAGGGGCGCTACCGCAAGCTGCTCGGCCGCGCCCAGGGAATCCGGCCGGCGAGCGCGGTGTTCGCGCATCCCTTCCACGCCGAATCGCTGCATACCGCGGCGATCGTGGGCACGACGGGCATCCTGGTGCCGATGCTGGTGGGGCCGGAGACGCGCATCCGCGAGCTCGCGGAGCAGAACGACATCGACCTCGGCGGCTGCCGCGTGATCGACGCGGCGCACAGCCACGCCGCGGTCGAGCGGGCGGTGGCGATGGCGCGCGACGGCGAGGCCGAGATGCTGATCCAGGGCAGCCTCCCCACGAGCGAATTCCTCCTGCCGGTGATCGGGCCGCAAGGGCTGCGCACCGCGCGGCGGCTCTCGCACGTGCTCTACATCGACGTGCCGAGCCATCCGCACCCGATCATCATCTCCGACATGATGGTGAACATCCAGCCGACGCTCGAGGACAAGGTCGACATCACGCAGAACGCGATCGATTTCGCACACCTGATGGGAATCCCGGACCCAAAGGTGGCGGTGCTGGCGGGCATCGAGACGGTGACGCCGAAGATGCGCGCCACGCTCGATGCGGCGGCGCTCTGCAAGATGGCCGACCGCGGCCAGATCACGGGCGCGGTGCTCGACGGGCCGCTCGGCTTCGACACCGCCGTGTCGATCGTCGCGGCGCGCACCGCGCACCTCAAGTCGGCGGTCGCCGGCCAGGCCGACGTGCTGATCGCGCCCGATCTCGAAGCGGGCAACATGCTCGCCAAGCAGCTCGAGCACCTCTCGGACGCCATCTCGGGCGGCGTGGTGATGGGCGGCCGGGTGCCGATCGTGCTCGCCAACCGCAGCGACTCGGTCGAGAGCCGCGTCGCCTCCTGCGTGCTGGCGCTGCTCGTCGCGCAGCAGCGGCGCGCGCGCCGCTGACGCGCCGCTACCCGGGCGCCTTCTCCCTCAGCCACGCCACGCATTCCTTCGCCTTGGCGAGCGCCTCCGCCTCGGACCTGAAGGTCAGCCCGGAGTAGCGATCCAGCGTGTGCCAGTCCGCGCCGTCTTCCGGGTCCCTGCGGTACTCCTCGAAGCCGAAGCTGCCGTCCGCGCGCACGAAAACGTCGACGCAATAGTCGCCATACAGATTCTGTAGCGACCGGAGAACCTTGTTGCCCGTCAATTGCGCTCCGCTATCGATAGCGGGCAGCGGTGATGAACTGAGCGAATGTCTCGCACCATACGATGACGGTGTTGTAGCGGGCCGGATCCACCGACGCGGGCAGCGGGACGACGAAGCTCTCGAAGGTCTTCACATCGCCGACGCGCACCATGCGCTCCTTCAGGCGCTTGAAGTCCGCCTCGGTCTCGACGAACTCGGGGGAGAGGTACAGCTTGTAGTCCGGGCCCGGCGCCAGCTTGCCCACGAAGCTGACGCTCTGCCGCCCGACCGAGACCGTGCCTTCGCCCCAGTGCAGCAGGTCGCTGTCCTTGAGATCGCGGCGGAAGCGGCCCGTGTAGGCGGCCTGAGCAGCCTGGGATTTCAGCTCCGACGCCGAAGGCGCCGGCGGCGCGACGAGGATCGGCAGCGCGTAGATGCCCGCGGCGAAGCCGGCCGCGGCGGCAATGGCGTGGGAAAGAGCGAGCAGTACGATCCTTTTCATAGTTCCCCCTATTCTTCCCTAAGGCGCAGTGTCATGGCCGCTACTCGAACAGATTGAGCACGCCATCGAGGCCGGAGAAGTCGAGCACGTGGGTGGCTTTGGCGTGCACGACGGGCTTGGCGCGCCAGGCGATCGAGGTGCCGGCTTCGGCCATCATAGCGAGGTCGTTGGCGCCGTCGCCGATGGCGACGGTCTGCGCGCGCGCGGCGCCGAGGCGCTGCGCCATCTGCCTGAATTTCGCCGCCTTGGCGCTCGCATCGACGATGGTGCCGAGGATGCGGCCGGTCAGCCTGCCGCCGTCGATCTCGAGCACGTTCGAGATGGTGTCGTCGAGCCCGAGCCGGTCCTTCAGACGCTCGGTGAAGAAGGTGAATCCGCCCGAAACGAGCAGGAGCTTCACGCCGTGCCGCCGGCAGCGTTCGATGAGCGCTTCGGCGCCCGGCGACAGGCGCAGCTTCTCGTCGTAGACGTCCTGCAGCGCGTTTTCGTTCAGCCCGGCGAGCAGCGCGACGCGGCGGCGCAGGCTATCCGGGTAGGCGATCTCGCCGCGCATCGCCTGTTCCGTGATCGCCGCAATCTGGGGTTTTGCATTGGCAAAAGCACCAAGCTCATCGATGCACTCGATGGTGATGAGCGTGGAGTCCATGTCCATCGCCAGCAGCCTGAGATCAGCGAAGCGCCGGCCATCGGGTACCCAGGCGTGGTCGATATCCCGAGCTTCGCACCATGCGGCGATTCCGTCTCGCCGCGAGGCAGCGCGCAGGCGAAAGGCATGGGGGCCGAGGGATTCGCTCGCCGCGGCGCCGCTCACCGCCGCGAGCTCGGCCGCCTGCGCGGCCGTCGCCGCGGGGCCCTGGACGATCAGGTTCACTTCTTCTCTTCGGCGCTCGCGGGCGGCTTGGCGTTGGCGCGCTCGCGCCAGGTGGCCGCCTGCGACAGGTCCGCGCGCACGCCAAGCCCGAATTCGTACGCGTTCGCCAGCTGCAGCATCGCCAGCCGGTTGCCGCGCTCCGCGGCGCGCAGGAACCACGCGTACGCCGCCTCCAGGTCGCGCGGGGCGCCGATGCCCTTCTGCAGCATCACGGCGACGAAGAACTGCGCTCCGTCGTGATCCTGCGCGGCCGCCGCGCGGAACCACTTGAGCGCTTCGCTCGCATTCTGCTGCACGCCCTCGCCGTCAAGATACATGCGCGCGAGGTGCGCTTGCGCGCGCACGATGCCGGCCTCGGCGGCCTTCTGCATCAGGCCGGCCATCGCCGCCATGTCCTGCGGCACGCCCAGCCCCATGCCGTGCATGAGGGCGAGGTTGGTCTGCGCCACGGCATTGTCCTGGTCGGCGGCGAGCCGGTACCAGCGCGCCGCCTCGACGAAGTCCTTGAGCGCGCCGCGGCCGTCGAAGTGCATCGCGCCCAGGTTGTTCTGCGCGCCGGCGTGGCCGGCCTCGGCGGCGCGCAGGTACCACTGGCGCGCCGCCTCGAGGTCGCGCAGCGGCGGCTGCGCGTTCTCGAGCACGGTGGCGAGCGTGTACTGCGCATCGATGTCGCCGGTGGCGGCGAGCGGCTTGAGCGAATCGATCGCCTGCCTGACGTCACCGCGCTCGAGCGCGCCGAGCGCCGGGACCAGACGCTCATTCTGGGAAAATGCCGCTGCGGAAAAAAACACCAGAACGAAAGCCAAAACGAGCCTCATGCCGCGAGCTCGCTGAAAAGCTCCTTCGCGGCCTGTACGCGCTGCGGCCACTCCGGCATCTTCGCTTCCATGCGCAGCCGGTCGGCGCCGGCGAGGCGCATGCTCTTGCGCTTGTTCATCACCGCCAGCAGGCGCGTGCGGTCGATCGGCGGGTCTTTCGTGAAATGCAGATGCAGCGCTTCGTGCGTGGCGTCGATGCGCGCGACGCCGAGCGGGCGGGCAAGGATGCGCAGCAGGTGCGACTCGAGCAGCGCGCGCGCCGGCTCGGGCAGCGCGCCGAAGCGGTCGACCAGCTCCTCGCGCATGGCGTCGAGCTGCTCGCGGCTGGCGCAGTTGGCGAGGCGCTTGTAGAGGGTGAGCCGCTCGTGCACGTCGTCGCAGTAGGTCGCCGGCAGCAGCGCCGGCGCGTGCAGGTTGATCTCGGCCGCGGCATCGAGCGGCTGGTCGAGGTCGATCGCCTTGCCTGCTTTGAGCGCGCGCACGGCGCGCTCGAGCATGCGCGTGTAGAGCTCGAAGCCGACCTCCTGGATCTGGCCGGACTGCGACTCGCCCAGCACCTCGCCGGCGCCGCGGATCTCGAGGTCGTGCATCGCCAGGTAGAAGCCCGAGCCGAGCTCTTCCATCGCCTGAATGGCCTCGAGGCGTTTTTTGGCCTGATTTCCGAGATGTTCTACATCAGGCACCAGCAAGTATGCATACGCTTGATGGTGCGAGCGGCCGACGCGGCCGCGCAGTTGATGCAGCTGCCCAAGGCCGAAGCGGTCGGCGCGGTGGATGACGATGGTATTGGCGGTGGGTATGTCGATCCCGGTCTCGATGATGGTCGAGCAAAGCAGCACGTTGTGGCGCTGCCGGGTGAACTCGCGCATCACGCGCTCGAGTTCGCGCTCGCGCATCTGGCCGTGCGCCACCGCAACCCGTGCCTCGGGCAACAGGCGCGCGAGGCGGTCGTGCACGTGCTCGATGGTCTCCACCTCGTTGTGCAGGTAGTAGACCTGGCCGCCGCGGCGCAGCTCCCTCAGCACCGCTTCGCGGATCAGGCCCTCGGAATGGGCGGAGACGAAGGTCTTGATCGCGAGGCGCCGCTGCGGCGCGGTGGCGATCACCGAGAAGTCGCGCAGGCCCTCGAGCGACAGGGCGAGGGTGCGCGGGATCGGCGTGGCGGTGAGGGTGAGCACGTCGACCTCGGCGCGCAGGCGCTTGAGCGCCTCCTTCTGCCGCACTCCGAAACGGTGCTCCTCGTCGATGATCACCAGGCCGAGGCGCGCGAACCTGACTTCCGCAGAGAGCAGCTTGTGCGTGCCGATCACTATGTCGATTTCACCCGATTGAAGCTGTTTTGTAATTTCGGCAGATTCCCTGGAACTGCGAAACCGGGAAAGCTCGGCAATCCGCACCGGCCAGTCGGCGAACCGGTCCTTGAAGGTCTGGAAATGCTGCTCGGCGAGCAGCGTCGTCGGGCAGAGCAGGGCCACCTGCCTGCGGTCGGCGATGGCGACGAAGGCAGCGCGCAGCGCGACCTCGGTCTTGCCGAAGCCGACGTCGCCGCAGATCAGGCGGTCCATCGGCTTGCCCGAGGCCATGTCGCCGGTCACCGCCTCGATGGCGGCGGCCTGGTCGGGTGTCTCCTCGAAGCCGAAGCCGTCCGCGAACGCCTCCAGGTCGTGCGTCTGCACCTTGAATTGGTGCCCCTTGCGTGCGGCGCGCCTGGCGTACAGCGCCAGCAGCTCGGCCGCGGTGTCGCGCACCTGCTTCGCCGCGCGCGTGCGCGCCTTGTCCCACTGGCCGCTGCCGAGCCTGTGCAGCGGCGCCTGCTCGGGCTGCGCGCCCGCGAAGCGCGAGATCACCTCCAGCTGCGAGACCGGGACGTAGAGCTTGTCTCCCGCCTCGTACTCGAGCAGCAGGAACTCCGTCATGCCTTCGCCGAGGTCGAGGTTGACCAGGCCGCCGTAGCGGCCGATGCCGTGCTGCGCGTGCACCACGGGGTCGCCGACCTTGAGCTCCGAGAGGTCGCGCAGCATGCCTTCGACCGAGCTCTGGCCCCTGGCGCCGCGCCCCTTGCGCCGCGCAATGCCCGCGTACAGCTCCGCCTCGGTGACGATCGCCCAGCCTTCGACGGCGACGATGAAGCCGCTGGCGAGAGGAGAAGTTGTCAGCGAGAATTTCTTCCCGCTTGAAGCGAAGGCCGCAAAATCCTTGCAATGCTCCGGCGTCAACCCATACTCGGACAGATACGAGAGCATCGTTTCGCGCCGGCCCGGCGAGTCGGCGCTCAGCAGCACGCGCAGGCCGGAGGTCGAGACGAAGCTCCTGAGCGCGGCCAGCGGGTCCTGCGCGCGCCGGTCGACCGCGAGCGGCGGCAGAGCCGTGGCCGCCAGCGGCTGCTCGGCGTCCTCTTCCGGCACATCGGTCAAATCGACGCGGGCGAAGCCTTTGGCGCGCGTGTAGAACTCCTCTGCGGTGACGAAGATCTGCGCCGGCGCGAGCAGCGGCCGGTCCGGATCGCCGCCCAGCATCCTGTAGCGCGACTGGGCGTCGCGCCAGAACGCCTGCAGCGCGCCCGCAACGTCGCGGTGCAGCGCGACCGTCGTCTCCCCGGGCAGGTACTCGAACAGCGTCGCCAGCGAGTCGAAGAACAGCGGCAGGTAGTATTCGACTCCCGCCGCCGGCACGCCGTTGGAGACATCCTTGTACAGGCGCCGCTTCGACGGATCGCCTTCGAACAGCTCGCGCCAGCGGCCGCGGAACTTCGCGCGCGCGGCGTCGTCGAGCGGGAACTCGCGCGCCGGCAGCAGGCGCACCTCCTTCACCGCGTAGAGGGTGCGCTGGGTGTCGACGTCGAAGGTGCGCACGCTGTCGATCAGCTCGTCGTCCAGATCGAGGCGGTAGGGCACGGCGCTGCCCATCGGATACAGATCGACGATGCCGCCGCGCAAGCAGAACTCCCCCGGCGCAACCACCTGCGTCGCCGCGCTGTAGCCGGCGAGCGCGAGCTGGCGGCGCAGCGCGTCGAGGTCGAGGCGCTCGCCCTGGCGCAGGAAAAAGGTATAGGCGGCGAGGTAGGCCGGCGGGCACAGGCGCACCAGCGCAGTCGTGGCGGGAACCAGGAGCACGTCGAAATCGCCGCGCTGTATCCGGTACAGCGTCGCCAGGCGCTCGGACACCAGATCGTGATGCGGCGAGAAGCTGTCGTAGGGCAGGGTTTCCCAGTCCGGCAGCAGGCAGGCGCGCAGCTGCGGCGCGAGCCACGCGATCTCCTCGAGCAAGCGCGCGCTGTCGAGCGCCGTGGCGCTCACCACTGCGAGCGGGCGCGCTTCGGCGGCGAGACGCGCGAGCGCGAGCGCGTCGGCGGAGCCGGCCAGGCCGCCGTAGCGTCTCCTGCGCGGAAGGGAATCGCGATGCATGACAAGACAAAAGCGCCGTGTAATTATACGGCGTTGAAAACACGAAATATTTCGCATTGGCCCTCTACGCGCTGATACCCGCAGCCGGCGCCGGGACGAGACTCGCGGCCGAGATGCCGAAGCAGTATCTGGCGCTCGCGGGCAAGCCGATGCTCTGGCACGCGGTGAATTCGGTTTGCGTGGCGCCGATCGAAAACGTGTTCGTGGTGCTGGCCCCGGGCGACGCGCAGTTCGCGCGCCTGGACTGGAGCGCGTTCGCCGGGCGGCTCGAGCCGCTTTACTGCGGCGGCGAGACGCGGCGCGATTCGGTGTACAACGGCATGGTGGCGGCGATGGGAGCAGTGGACGCGGACGACTGGGTGCTGGTGCACGACGCCGCGCGGCCGTGCCTGCCGCGCCAGGACCTGGCGAATCTCATCGAGCAGACCGCGCCCGACCGCATCGGCGGCATTCTCGCGCTGCCGGTGGCGGAAACGGTGAAGCGCGCCGCCAAGGACGAGGCCGGCGTGCAGCGCGTCGCCGCGACCGAGGAGCGCACGCTGCTGTGGCTGGCGCAGACGCCGCAGATGTTCCGCTGCGGGCTGCTGATGGAAGCGCTGAAGAGCGCCAGGCCCCCGGTCACCGACGAGGCGAGCGCGGTCGAGCAGATGGGCCTGCGGCCGCGCCTGGTGGCCGGCAGCCGCGACAACATCAAAGTGACGTTTCGCGAGGACTTCGCGATCGCCGAGGCGATACTGGCGCGGCGATGAGGATCGGCCAGGGATTCGACGTGCATGCGCTCGCGCCGGGCAGAAAGCTCGTCATCGGCGGCGTCGAGATCGCGCACGAGAAGGGGCTCGCGGGCCACTCGGACGCCGACGTGCTGCTGCACGCGATCTGCGATGCGCTGCTCGGCGCCGCGGCGCTGGGCGACATCGGCATGCACTTTCCGGACAGCGACCCGAAATACGCGGCCGCGGCCAGCCGCGCCCTGCTGAGGGAGATCGGGAAAAAGATCGGCGCGCAGGGATTCCGCATCGTCAACATCGACGCCACGATCATCGCCGAGGCGCCGCGCATGGCGCCGCACGTGGCGAGGATGATCGGCAACATCGCCGCCGACCTGGATATCAAGCCGGCGCAGGTCAGCCTCAAGGCGACCACCACCGAGGGTCTCGGATTCACGGGTCGGGGTGAAGGCATCGCGGCGCAGGCGATCGCGTTGATCGAATAGCGCATGTATTCGCCCCCGTATAACCAGGTCGAGAACAGAAGGGAACTGATCGATTTCCTGCGTGCGAACGACTTTCCCATCCTCGTCACCGGCACCGGCGGCGTTCTGCACGCCTCGCACCTGCCGGTCACGGTGCATGAGCAGGGCGGGCAGATCGTCATCGACATGCACATGGCGAGGAACAACCCGCAATGGCAGGAGTTTTTCGACCATGAAGTGATGGTCGTCTTCAGCGGGCCGCACGCCTACGTCTCGCCGCGCTGGTACGAGGAGCAGGAGCGCGTGCCGACCTGGAACTACGCCGCGGTGCATGCCTACGGCGTGCCAAGAATCCTCTCGGAGCGCAAGCAGAAGCACGCATCCCAGCGGCGGCTGGTCGAGAGCCTCGACCCGCAGTGGCTGCCGAAGTTCGACGCCTTGCGCCGGGAATACGTCGAGCGGATGCTCGACGGCATCGTCAATTTCGCGATCCCGGTCGCGCGCCTCGAGGCGCGCTGGAAGCTGTCGCAGAACCGCGGCCGGCGCGAGCAGGAGCTGATCGCCGCCCAGCTCGAGCAGTCCAGGGATTCGGGCGCGCGCGCGCTGGCGGCGTTGACGCGCAAGCATTTCGTGGCGAAGTAAGCGCAAAGGCGCGATGCGCCTTTTCTTCGCCATCTGGCCGCCGTCCGAGGCGGCAGCGACACTGCATGGCTGGGCGCTCGCCGTGCAACGCAGCTGCGGCGGCCGCGTCACGCGCGCCGAGACGATTCATCTCACGCTGGCTTTCCTTGGCGAGGTGGAAGAGGAGCACCTGCCAGACCTGAAAAGCATGTCGGCGAAGGGCAAGCCTCATGTATTGCCGATCGAGCAATCCCGTTTCTGGGCCCACAATCGGATCGTATGGGCCGGACCTTGCGAGACTCCTGAGATTCTGAAATCTCTTGCGGAAAACTTGCACGAAGAGCTCAAGGCTAAGGAATTCAGGATGGAGAGCGGAAAATTCGTTTCCCACGTTACTCTGATCCGCAAGGCGCGCGATCCGGGCCCGCTGCCTGCGTTGCCGGCGGTCGAATGGCCGGTCAATGAGTTCGTGCTGGTGCGCTCGCAGCTCTCCGCGAGCGGCTCGCGCTACGAAGTGCTGCAGCGATTTCCGCTCAGCTGATCAAGATCGGCGGCGAATTGCGCAGGGTCTGGTAGACCACGCAGTAGCGCTCGGTCAGCTCGCGCAGCTTGGCGATCTGCTCGGGCGGGGCGTCGGTATCGAGGTCGAAGCGCAGGCGGATCTCGCGGAATCCCACCGGCGCGTCCTTCGCCACGCCGAGCGTGCCACGGAAGTCGAGGTCGCCCTCGGCGTGGACGGTCGCGTCGCGCAGCGCGATGCCGAGTGCAGTGGCGACCGAGTTGAGAGTGACTCCGGCGCACGCCACCAGCGCCTCGAGCAGCATGTCGCCGGAGCAAGCGGAAGCGCCGTTGCCGCCGGTGGCGGGGTGCAGGCCGGCCGCCGCCAGCGCCTTGCCGGTCTCGAGCTTGCAGGTGAGGTCCTCGCCGATCCGGCCCTGCGCGCGCAGCGTGATCAGCGCAGCCTCAGGTGTGTCGCGATACCTTTCCTTCAATGGCTTCTGCAATGCGCGCAATTCCTCGGCGTTCATCCGCGATCTCCTGGATTCCAGGCTCCGTCGCTGCGGATTTTAAGCCCGGCCGAGCGAGCCAGAGGTATTGCTGCTTGAGCAGGCAGTCGACGAGCGCGATCTGGTCGGCGATCGCCTCCTGCAGGGCGCCGCCGTGGGCGCTGCGGTCGAGCGCGAGGCGCGCGTCGACCTCGCCGCGCTCCACCACGACCGTGAGCCCGGCTTTGCGCGCCAGGTGGATCATGATGTGGTTCTCGGCAAGGCAGTACATGAAGAGCGCGCGAAAGCCGCGGTTCGCGGCGTGCAGCACCGCGCGCTGCAGCAGCGCATAGCCGTAGCCCCTGCCGCGCGAGGCGGGGTCCACGCTCAGCCCGAGCTCGGCGCTGCCCGTGCTGCGGTCGAGCGCGAGGTGCGCGACCCCGATCAGCGCGAGGTCGGGCGCGCTGACGCCGAAGGCGCGATCGCGCCCGAGGTCGATGCCTGCGACGTACTCGCCGATCGCCTGGTCGCGGATCGCCCGGCCGAAGCGCAGCCGGCGGTCTTCAGCCGGCAGGCGCAGCAGGTGACGCGCGATATCGTCGCGGTGCCGTGGGTTCAGCTTCTGCACCGCCACGCCGGGCAGGGTGCCCATCGCGGGGCTCAGCCGAGGGCGGAAGTCAGGCGCCGGATCGGCCGCAGCAGCACGGCGCGGAACAGGCGCTTCACCGCGCCGGTCATGCGCACCAGCAGCTCGGCGATGGCCTCGGCGCGCGCCAGCCTCGCCTCAGCCATCAGGCGCTCGCGCTCGCTCAGGCCCATCTGCCCGAGGCGGGCGTTGAGGAACTCGAGCTCAGGGTTAGGTTTCCTAACTGTATCTTTCATTGAGTTTCTCCTATCCGAATTGCCTTGCAACAACGGTCATGTGCGCTGCACTATTACAGTGATTTGAAACATGCATAACGCAACATATTGTTAATGTGGATACTGTATTGACAGTTTATGTGTGGGTTAGTTGCAATGCAGCAAATAATCTTTTCTTGCGTGTATGATTAGAAAATATATGCCTGTATCACGGACCTCGAATCGGTTGCCGCCGCTCAATGCGCTGCGCGCCTTCGAGAGCGCGGCGCGCCACCTGAGCTTTGCGCTGGCGGCAAGGGAGTTGCACGTGACCCCGGCCGCGGTCAGCCACCAGGTGAAGGGGTTGGAGGAGCACCTGGATCTGAAGCTGTTCCGGCGACTGGCGCGCGGGCTGGAGTTGACGCGCGCGGGGCAGGCGCTGCGGCCCAAGCTGCGCGAGGGCTTCGATCGGCTGGCCGAGGCGATCGAGGAGCTGCGCGCGCTCGAAGACGCGGCAACGCTCGCGGTCAGCGTGGCGCCGTCGTTCGCCACCCGGTGGCTGGCGCCGCGGCTGCACCGCTTCGTCGGCGCGCATCCGGACCTCGACGTGCGCATCAACGCCAGCACGCGCCTGATCGATCCCGGCAAGGGCGAGCTCGCCTCGGGCGACGCGGTCGCCGGCTCGCCGGTCGAGGACGCCGACATCGTGGTCCGCTTCGGCACCGGCGACTATCCCGGCTTCCGCGTCGACAAGCTGATGCCGGTGTCGGTGACGCCGATGTGCAGCCCGCGCCTGGCGGCGGGGGAGCATGCGCTGCGCACGGCCGAGGATCTGCGGCATCATGTCCTGATCCACGACAACGTCAGCTCCGACGACGGCGGCCCGCTCTGGGACGCGTGGCTCAAGGCGGCGGGCGTCGAAGGCGTCGACACGTCGCGCGGATTGCACTTCAACCACGCCATGCTCGCGCTCGAGGCGGCGGCCGATGGCATGGGAGTCGCGCTCGGCATGCCGGTGCTCGCCGGCGCCGACCTGGCGGCGGGCAGGCTGGTCGCGCCGCTGGCGATGCTGCTGCCGCTCAGGTTCGCCTATTACGTGGTCAGCGCCGAAGAAAGCGGCGCGCAAGGCGCGGCACGCGGCGACGTGGCGGCTTTCCGCGACTGGCTGCTCGAGGAGGCCGCGCGCGAGCCCGCGCAGGCCTGATCAGGCGGCGAGGCTGAGGCGCGCGACCAGGCCGCCGCCCTCGCGCGACAGCAGCTCGAGCCCGCCGCCGTGGGCGCGCGCCACGCGCTCGACGATGGCGAGCCCCAAGCCCGCGCCGCCGCGGCCGCTGCGCGCCTCGTCGAGGCGCGCAAACGGGCGCTTGAGGCGCTCGGCCTCCTCCGGCGGCACGCCCGGGCCGCGATCCATCACCTCGAGCAGCACCCGCTTGCCGTCGCTGCGCAGCGCGATCTCGACCGGCGCGCCGGCGTAGTGCAGCGCGTTGTCGACCAGGTTCGCGAGCGCGCGCCGCACCGCCATGGGGGAGAACTTGATCCGCCCCGGGGCGTGCCCGCGCCAGGAAACCTCCAGGCTGCGGCGGCGGTAGCCTTCGGCGATTTCCGCGATCAGCCCGTCCAGGTCGCCCTCGGCGCGCGGCTCGTCGTCGCCGCGCGCGAAGTCGAGGAACTGTCCGATGACCTTGTCGATCTCCTCGACATCGGCGCTCATGCCCTCGGCCGCCGCCCGGTCGGCGCCGCTCATCTCGAGCGCGAGGCGCAGGCGCGAGAGCGGCGTTCGCAGGTCGTGCGAGATCCCCGCCAGCACCATGGCGCGCTCGCGCTCCATCGCCGCCAGGTCGCCCGCCATGCGGTTGAAGGCGACCGAGACGGTGCGCATCTCGGTCGGCCCGCGCTCCTCGAGCGGCGCCGGCGCCTGGCCGCGGCCCACTGCGCGCGCCGCGGCGGCGATCGCGCCCAGCGGACGGCTGAGCGTCGAGGCGATCAGCCAGGCGCCGGCGAGCGCCAGCCCGAGCAGCGCCAGCGCCCAGCCCAGCAGCTCGGCGCCGAACGCGGGCTGGAAGCGCTCGCGCGGCAGCATCACCCAGTAGTCGTCCTCGTCGATGGTGAAGCTGACCCAGAAGCCCTCGACGCGGTCGCGCGCGAACGCGAACCGCGTCTGCGCTCCGAGGGCCTGCCTGATCCTTGCCGCGACCAGCTCGAACAGCGGATCGTCCGGGAGCGGCTCCAGCGCCTCGCTGCCGGTGAGCGGGGCGAGGCGGATGCCCTCGCGCGCGTTCAGCTCGATGAGCAGGTCGCGGCGCAGCACCGGGTCGGCGTTCACCAGCGCGGCGCGCGTGAGGTTGACGATGCTCACGGTCTGCTGCGCGAGCTCGCGTGCGCGCGGCTCGCGCTCGTAGATGCGGTACAGCTGGTAGGTGGCGGCGGCCGCGGAGAGGATCAGCAGCGCGATCAACAGGAAAGACCGCGCGAAAAGGCTCATTCCGGAACGAAGACGTAGCCGAAGCCCCACACCGTCTGGATGTGGCGCGGGTGCGAATGATCGTCCTCGATGATCTTGCGCAGCCGCGAGATCTGCACGTCGATCGAGCGGTCGAACACGCCGTACTCGCGGCCGCGCGCGAGCTCCATCAGCTTGTCGCGCGAAAGCGGCTGGCGCGGATGCTGCACCAGGACTTTGAGCACCGAGTATTCGCCGGTGGTGAGCGCGACCGGCCTGCCGTTGCGCGCCAGGCTGCGCGTGGCGAGGTTGAACTCGAAAGCGCCGAAGCGCTGAATCTCGGTGTCGGCCGCGGGCGCGCCGGGCGGCCCGGCGGGCTGCCGGCGCCGCAGCACCGCGTTGACGCGCGCCACCAGCTCGCGCGGATTGAAGGGCTTGGGAAGGTAATCGTCGGCGCCCATCTCCAGGCCGACGATGCGGTCCACGTCGTCGCCCCTCGCCGTCAGCATGATGATCGCGGGGGTCGCGCTCTGCGCCGACTTGTCCGAGCGCAGGCGCCGGCAGATGGCGAGGCCGTCCTCCCCGGGCAGCATCAGGTCGAGCACGATCAGATCGTAGCGCTCGCGCGCCAGCTGCCGGTCCATGCCCGGCGCGTCCGGCACCGCGCGCGCCTCGAACCCCTGCTCCCCGAGATAGCGCACCACCAGCTCGCGATGCCGCTGGTCGTCGTCGACGATGAGAATGCGCTTTTTCAGTTCGGCCATGCCAAAGCCTATCCGGGAAAGCCGGGCGTGCTGAAACAACGTGTTAACCCGCCCGGCGGCAGACACATTCTGTTACAAATCCCGCTCTGATGCGCGGGTGCCGGACGTAACATCGAATTGCCATGAAACTGCGCCCGTATCTCGTAGCAGCGGTTGCCGCCGCGCTCACGGCGGGGAGCGCGCTCGCCCAGCCCGGGCCGTGGCAGCGCGGCGGCCCCGGCCGCCACATGGAGCGCCAGATGCAGCGCCCGATGCCGCGCCCGGAACGGAGCATGAGCTGGGAGGAGCGCCAGCGCCTGCGCGAGCAGGTGCAGAGCGGCCAGATGACGCGCGAGCAGGCGAGACAGTACCGGCGCGAAGAACGGGCGCGGCGCGGGCTCGAGCCCGGCCGCAGCCGCGAGGAACGCGAGCGGCTGCGCCGCGACGTGATGGAGGCCAACCGCGACCTGCAGCGGCGCTGAGCGCCGGCCCCGGCGCCGCCCCTCAAAGCAGGTGCACGATCGAGTTGGCGTAGTAGCGCAGCAGCGGGGTCTCCTCCGGCCGTGCGCTGTAGAGCCCGTCCCGGTTCTCGACCAGCCTGCGCAGCGTCAGCATGCGCAGGCCAACGGAGACCGCGTAATCGAGGTCCTGGCGCGGGATGTAGACGTGCGCGCCGGCCGCCTCGAGCTTCTCGATCAGCCGCTCGACCTGGGCTTTCAGCTCCATCTCTGAAATCGCCTTTTCCGGTGTGATCAGGAAAACATGGGCGATGAGTGGAACCGGAACCACGGGCACGATTCTCCCCACTGCCTCCATCAGATGGCGGCCGAGGTCCGCCACCTCCCGCTTGCGGTCCTGCGCAGCAAGCTCCTTGAAATCGATGCCGCGGCTGCGGCAGTAGGCGCGCATCGAGACCGGCGAGCCGAAGTTGACGCAGGCGTAGCCGAAGCGGTACCACTCGCTGCGCAGCATCAGGCGCAGGTTGCGCAGCACGAAGGCGAACGTGCGCCACAGCGCGACCAGGCGGCCGGGGCGCCTGGCGTCGGGATCGACCGACAGCAGCAGCGTGCGGTCCTCGAGCACCCGGTCGTAGTTCAGCCCGAGCGGCACGAACACCAGGTCGCGCTCGCCGCCGAGACGGAAGCCGCGCAGCATGTAGTCGAGCACGCCGAGCCGCGGCTCGCGCATGCGCCCGTCGCGCGTCAGGCCGCCCTCCGGAAACACCGCCTGCGGCACGCCGGCCTCGGTCGCCATGGCGATGTAGCGCTCGAGCACGCGCCGGTACAGCTCGTCGCGCGAGTTGCGCCGCACGAAGTAGGCGCCCATGGCGCGGATCAGCGCCGACAGCGGCCAGATGCGCGCCCACTCGCCGACCGCGTAGGAGAGCGCGGTCTGGTCGGCGGCGAGGTAGCCGGCCAGCACGTAGTCCATGTTCGAGCGGTGGTTCATGACGAAGACCACGGTCGCGTTCGCCTCCACCTTGGCCAGGCCCTCCGAGTCGACGTAGCCGAGGCGCACGCGGTAGAGCGATTGCGCCACCTTGCGGCCGATCCAGTAGCCGATCTTGAAGTAGAGGTAAGCGTTGAAGGCCGGCACGATCTCGCGCGCGTAACTCTCGACCAGCGCGAGCGAGCGGATAACGGGAACTCCCATGCGCTCGGCGTGCTGCTCGGCGGCCTTCTGCACCTTGGGATCGGTGAGCAGGCGGTCGATGAGCGCCTGGCGGCGCGTGCGCTGGAACGGCCGGATGCCGATGCGCAGGCGCCGCGACACCTCGTCGATGACCAGATTGGCGCGGTTGGCGATGAACCAGCGCACCGACGGCAGCAGCAGCTTGTCGTAGGCCGCCCAGACGGCGAGCGCCGCGAGCAGCAGGAACAGCCAGAACGGCACCGATACCGCAGCGGTCATCGCGCGATGTTAGCCCGGCGCGCGCTTTTCGCGCCAAAGCAGGTACAGGCCGCTCGCGACCACCACGCCGCCGCCGGCCAGCACCGCCGCATCGGGCACGTCGCCGAACAGCAGGTAGCCGAGCAGCACCATGTAGACGATCTGCTGGTACAGGAACGGTCCCAGGACCGAAGCGGGCGCGTAGCGGTGGGCGAGCGCGAGCAGGTAATGGCCGAGCGCGCCGGCGAGCCCGATCAGGACGGCGACTCCCCATTCGGCTGCGTCCGCGGGCATGCGCCACAACGCGAGCGCGAACGGCGTCATGGCGACAGTCGCGCCGAGGGCGGAAAGGAACTGCGTGGTCTCGGGCCGATCGTGGGCCGCCAGCTGGCGCGTCAGCAGGTTGAAGAGCGCATACAGAACGGCGACCCCGAACGCCAGCAGCAGCGCAGGGTGGAAGGCCTGCGTGCCCGGTCGGAAGATCAGCAGGATCCCGGCAAACCCCACCAGGATGGCAGTCCAGCGCGCGGCGTCGAGTCGCTCGCCGAGCAGCGGCCCGGCAAATGCGGCGATCAGGATCGGCACCGAGAACTGGATCGCGCCGGTCTCGGCGAGCTGCAGGTACTGCAGGGCCCAGAAATTCATCGCCGTCATCGCCATCAGCATCGCGGCGCGCAGCAGCTGCAGGCGCGGGCGGCGCGTGGCGAACAGCGCCGCCGCCGGCCCCGGCGCGAGCAGGGTGGCGCTGATGGCGAGGTGGAACAGGAAGCGCAGCCACACCACCTCGACCACCGGCAGCGTGCGCACCAGCCACTTGGCGCCGGCGTCGAGCAGCGCGAAGCACAGGAAAGGTGACCGAAATCAGCCCGATGCCGAGGAGCCGGTTGCGGGCGCTGTCTGCCTGGAGCAACGGATCAGAGCGCGCGCTTGACCGCGTTGGTGACGGCGCGCGTGTCGTGCACGCCGCCGAGGTCGGGCGTGAACACCCGCTCCGCGGTGGTGCGCTCGATGGCGCGCATCAGGCGCGCCGCCGCGCGCGCCTCGCCGAGATGCTCGAGCATCATCGACGCGGTCCAGAAGGCGGCGATCGGATTGGCGATGCCCTTGCCGGTGATGTCGAAGGCCGAGCCGTGGATGGGCTCGAACATCGATGGGAAGCTGCGCTCGGGATTGAGGTTGGCGGTCGGCGCGATGCCGAGCGAGCCCGAGAGCGCGGCCGCGAGATCCGAGAGGATGTCGGCGTGCAGGTTGCTCGCGACGATGGTGTCGAGCGATGCGGGCTTGAGCACCATGCGCGTGGTCATCGCGTCGACGAGCACGCGATCGGTCTGCACGTCCGGGTATTGCTTGGCAACTTCGTAGAAAATCTCGTCCCAGAGCACCATGCCGTGACGCTGCGCGTTGGACTTCGTGACGAGGGTCAGATGCTTGCGGGGACGTGTTCTCGCCAGCTCGAACGCAAACCTGTGAATTCTTGCCACGCCATTTCTCGTAAACGTGGAGACTTCAACTGCAACTTCTTCCGGCAGACCCCGGTGCACGCGCCCGCCGGAGCCCGAATACTCGCCCTCGGTGTTCTCGCGGACGATCACCCAGTCGATTTCGTTCGCATCTTTCAATTTCGGTTCGATGCCGGGCAGGAGCCGTGAAGGACGCACGTTGGCGTACTGGTCGAATCCCTGGCAGATCGGCAGGCGCAGGCCCCACAGCGAGAGGTGGTCGGGCACGCGCGGCGAGCCGACCGCGCCGAAGAAGATCGCGTCGAAAGCCTTGAGCTGCGCCAGCCCGCCCTCGGGAATGTACTCGCCGGTCTCGAGATAGCGTTCCGAGCTCCAGTCGAACGCGGTGAACTCGAGCTTGAAGCCTTCCTTCTCGCAAAGCAGCTTCAGGACATCGATTCCCGCGGCGATGACCTCCTTGCCGATGCCGTCGCCGGGGATGGCGGCGATGCGGTAGGTCTTCAAGCCGCTTTCTTGGCCTGGGCGCGGACCGCCTGCGCGACCGCTGCGCCGACTTCCGCGGTGGCAGCCTTGCCTTTCATGTCGGGCGTGTGCGGCCCCTCGACGATCACGCGCTCGATCGCGCGCACCACGTCTGCCGCCGCCTCGGCGTGGCCGAGGTGCTCGAGCATGAGCGCGCCCGACCAGATGGCGCCGATCGGGTTGGCGATCTTGCGGCCGGCGATGTCGGGCGCCGAGCCGTGCACCGGCTCGAAGATCGAAGGCGCGCTGCGCTCGGGATTGATGTTGCCCGAGGGCGCGATGCCGATGGTCCCCGCGGTGGCGGGGCCGAGGTCCGAGAGGATGTCGCCGAACAGGTTCGAGGCGACGATGACGTCGAAGCGCTCCGGATTGAGCACCATCTGGATCGAGAGGCCGTCGACGTGATACTGATCCGCTGTTACGTCGGGATATTTCCTTCGCATCTCGGCGAAACGCTCGTCCCAGTAGGGCATGGTGATCGAGATGCCGTTCGACTTGGTGCAGCTGGTGACGTGCTGCTTGCGCTTCTGCGCGAGCTCGAACGCGTACTGCATGATCCGGTCGACGCCCTTGCGGCTGAACACCGCCTGCTGCGTCACCAGTTCGCGCTCGGTGCCCTCGAACATGCGTCCGCCGACGTTGCCGTACTCGCCCTCGGTATTCTCGCGCACCACCATGTAGTCCAGGTCGCCCGGCTTGCGGCCGGCGAGCGGGCAGGGTAGGCCCTCGAACAGGCGCACCGGGCGCAGGTTGACGTACAGGTCGAACCAGCGCCGGAAATTGATCAGCAGGCCCCAGGCCGAGACGTGATCGGGCACGATCGCCGGATTGCCCACCGCGCCGAAATAGACGGCGTCGAAGCCACGCAGGATCTGCGGTGCTTCCTCCGGGCACATCCTGCCGTGCGCCCGGTACCAGTCGCAGCTCCAGTCGAATTCCTTCCAGTGCAGACGCAGGCCATGGCGCGCCGCGGCGGCCTCGAGCACGCGCACGCCCTCGGGCATCACCTCGCGGCCGATGCCGTCGCCCGGAATAACCGCAATGCGGTGCTCGGTCATTTATTTTCTCCAGGATCCGCTTTCAATTTTATCCGATTAGAATCAAAAGCAATGAAATTCGCCGCCCTCGAAACCTCCACCGAGTGGTGCTCGGTCGCGCTGTGGCTCGACGGCGAGATCGCGGGCCTGGAGGAGCGCGCCGGCAATCGCCACTCCGAGCTGGTGCTCGCCATGCTGGAGAGTCTTTTCAGGCAAGCACGGGTCACTGCTTCCCAGCTCGACGCGGTCGCCTTCGGCGCCGGTCCGGGCTCGTTCACGGGTCTGCGCATCGCCTGCGGCGTGGCGCAGGGCCTCGCGCTCGCGCGCGGCCTGCCGGTAATCGGCATCCCGACGCTGGAGTCGCTGGCTGAGGAATCGGGCGCCGCGCGCGTAGTTGCCTGCCTCGATGCGCGCATGCGCGAAGTGTATTATTCGGCGCTCGAGAAGAACAACGGACGCTGGCACGAGGTGATTCCCGCACAATGCGTGCCGCCGGCCGAGGCGCCGCCCCCGCCGGGCGAAGGATGGGTCGGCTGTGGAAACGGTTTTGAAGTCTATGGCTCCCTGGGTCTGGCAAAGGTGATCCCGGCGATCCATCCCTCTGCGGTCGCGGTCGCGCGTCTCGCCGGCCCGCGGCTGGCGGCGGGCGAGGGGGTGGATGCGGCGCTCGCCTTGCCGGTCTACGTCAGGGACAAGGTGGCGTTCACGATCGAGGAGCGGCGCGCCGGATGAGCGCGGTTCTCAGGGATGCGCCGCGCCTGGCGCAGATGCGCGAGCCCGATCTCGCCGCGGTGCTCGCGATCGAGAACGAGGTCTATTCGCATCCGTGGACGCGCGGCAATTTCGCCGACTCGCTGCGCGCCGGCTACCAGTGCTGGACCTGGCGCCACGCCGAGGAGCTGATCGGCTACTTCGTGCTCATGGTGGCAGCGGGCGAGGGCCACTTGCTCAACCTGTCGGTGGCCACGCCGCACCAGCGGCGCGGCCACGGCAGCACGCTGCTGCTCGAGGTGATGCGGATGGCGCGCGCGCGCGGCGCGCACAGCGTTTTCCTCGAGGTGCGGCCGAGCAACCAGGGTGCGAAGGCGCTCTACCGCCGCTTCGGTTTCCGCCAGGTCGCGGTGCGCCCGGGCTACTACCCCGCGCACCCGGGGCGCGAGGACGCCCTCGTCCTCACGCTCGCGCTGTGAGCCGGCGCGCCCAGATCCTGCGCGAAATGGGTCTTACTCCCGTGTGGCGATTGCGCGGCAAAGTTCAGGAAAAAGTATATTCGGTAGAAGAAGAAAAAACCGACTCCGGTCAAAACCCGATCCTGAAAATGGATTGGCCTGCGCTCAAGGCCAAGGTCAAGGGCTGCACGGACTGCAAGCTGCGCAGTACCTGCACGCAGACCGTGCTCGGCGTCGGCGACGAGAAGGCCGATTGGCTGCTGGTCGGCGAGGCGCCGGGCGCCGAGGAGGACCGGCTGGGAGAGCCGTTCGTGGGGCAGGCCGGCCGGCTGCTCGACAACATGCTCGCCGCGATCGCGCTCAACCGGCGCGAGAACGTCTACATCGCCAACGTGCTCAAGTGCCGGCCGCCCGGGAACCGCAATCCCGAGCCCGAGGAGGTGGCGAAATGCTCGCCGCACCTGCAGCGCCAGATCGAGCTGATCCGGCCGAAGCTGATCGTCGCCATGGGGCGCTTCGCCGCGCAGACGCTGCTCGGCACCGGTGCCACGATCGCGAGCCTGCGCGGCAAGGTGCACCGCTACGCGGGCGTGCCGCTCGTCGTCACCTACCATCCCGCCTACCTGCTCAGGAACCTGCCCGACAAGGCCAAAGCCTGGGCCGATCTCAGGTTCGCCGTAAGAACGATGCAGGGGCTCTAGAGGCGCCGGCTCTCCGCGCGCGCGAAGGCGAGCAGACGCTCGACTTCGCTTCCATGTGCGCGGCGATTGTGGTTGAACCAGTACAGCACCAGCAACATGGTGCCGGAGACGAAAAGCCCGAACAACGCGATCACGGTGTAGATCGACAGCCCTAGCTGCAGCAGCAGGGAATAGAGCGCGATCATGACCAGGATCGAGGCGTTCTCGTTGAAATTCTGCACCGCGATCGAGCGTCCCGCGCCGACCAAGTGGTGGCCGCGGTGCTGCAGCAAAGCGTTCATCGGCACGACGAAGTAGCCGGCCAGCGCGCCGATCAGCACGATCAGCGGCACCGCAAGCCAGACCACGCGCACCATGTCCATCAGGATCACGATCAGGCCCATGGCGATGCCGAGCGGTATCACGCCGACCGACTGATCGAGCCGCACGCGCATCGAAGCCGCCACGGCTCCCATGGCGATGCCGAGCGCGCACACTCCCTGCAGGATCGACGCCTGCGAAAGGTTGTAGCCGAGCGCGGCCGCCGACCAGTCGATGACGATGAACTGCAGCGTCGCGCCCGCGCCCCAGAACAGGGTCGTCACCGCGAGCGAGATCTGCCCGAGCTTGTCGCGCCACAGGCTGTCGACGCAGCGCACGAAATCGATCAGCGTAGCGACGGGGTGCCTGGGCAGCGGCTTGAGCGGCGTGCCGGTGCGCGGGATGTGCAGGTTGAAGTACGCCGCCAGCGCGTAGACCGCGATGATGATCGCGATCGCCGCCTCCGGCGCGGTGTCGATCCCCACGCTGAAGGGCAGGTCGATGCCGAGCAGCACGTCGGCGACCCCGGGGCGGATCAGCAGCCCGCCGAGCATGACGCCGAGGATGATCGAGACCACGGTCAGCCCCTCGATCCAGCCGTTGGCGAGCACGAGCTTCGAGTGCGGCAGGTACTCGGTGAGGATGCCGTACTTGGCCGGCGAGTAGGCCGCGGCACCCAGGCCGACCAGCGCATAGGCGGCGAGCGGGTTGAGCTCGAACAGCATCAGCGCGCAGCCGGCGATCTTGATCGTGTTGGCGATGAACATCACCGCGCCCTTGGGCAGGCGGTCGGCGAAGGCGCCGACGAAAGGCGCGAGAAAGACGTAGGAGACGACGAAGAAGAACTTGAGGTAGGGCGTGAGCCAGGACGGCGAGTCGGCCTGCACCAGCAGCGCGATGGCGGCGACCAGCAGGGCATTGTCGGCGAGCGACGAGAAGAACTGCGCCGCCATGATGATGTAGAAGCCGGTGCCCATGTGGGGCGGCTTATAGCATGGTGCGCCGCGTCTTGCGCAAGCCTGAGGTATCCTGCCGGCCATGCCAAGGCCGATCCGCGCGACCATCAGCGCCGCCGCGCTCGCACACAATCTTGCAATCGCGCGCCGGCACGCCGGCGCGGCGAAGATCTGGGCGGTGCTGAAGGCGAACGCCTACGGCCACGGCCTGCTGCGCGCGACGCAGGCCCTGCAGGAAGCCGACGGCTTCGCGCTGCTCGACGTGGTGGACGCGCTGCGGCTGCGCAACGCCGGCATCACCAAGCCGATCCTGATGCTCGAGGGCTTCTTTCAGCCCGAGGACCTGCCGGTCTTCACGCGGCACAACCTGACGCCGGTGATCCACAACATCGAGCAGATCGAGATGCTGGAGAAAGCGACCTTCGTCGGCAAGCTGGACGCCTACCTCAAGGTGAACAGCGGCATGAACCGCCTCGGCTTTGCGCTCGACAACGTGCGCCTCGCCTGGAACGCCCTCGACGGCCATCCCGGCATCGGCTCGGTCACCGTCATGACGCACTTCGCCGACGCCGATGGCGAGGGCGGGGTGGCGGCGCAGCTGCAGTGGTTCAACGAGCTGACGCAACCGTTCCAGGCGCCGCGGTCGCTCGCCAACTCGGCGGCGCTGCTGCGCTACTCTGATGAAACGCGCGCCGACTGGGTGCGGCCCGGCATCATGCTCTACGGCTGCTCGCCGTTCGGCTTCAAGAGCGCCGAGGACATCGGCCTCAAGCCCGCGATGACGCTTACCTCGGAGATCATCGCCGTGCAGCACCTGCAGCCGGGCGAGCGCGTCGGCTACGGCATGACCTATCAGGCCGCCCAGGAGATGACGGTCGGCATCGTCGCCTGCGGCTACGCCGACGGCTATCCGCGCCACGCCCCCTCCGGGACGCCGGTGCTGGTCGCCGGGCAGCGCGCGGGGACCGTCGGCCGCGTCTCCATGGACCTGCTGTGCGTGGACATCAGCGATGTTCCCGAGGCTTACGTCGGCACGCCGGTGACGCTGTGGGGCGAGGGCCTGCCCTGCGACGAGGTGGCGCAGGCCGCGGGCACCGTGAGCTATCAGCTGCTTTGCGCTCTCGCTCCCCGGGTACCGGTCATCGAAACCTAGGCGTGGCAAAACCCAAGTCCGCTTACGTTTGCTCCGACTGCGGCGCGAGCGCGCTGCAGTGGTTCGGCGCGTGCCCGTCGTGCGGGGCGGCGGGGACGCTGGTGGAGACGATCGCGGAGGCAAGGAGCCTGCAGCGCGCCGCGGGCGCGGCGCCGGAGGCGGTGGCGCTCGAAAGGATCGAGGCGCGCGAGCTGGAGCGGCTTTCGACCGGGATCGGCGAGCTCGACCGGGTGCTCGGCGGCGGGCTGGTGGCGGGGCAGGTGGTCCTCATCGGCGGCGATCCCGGGATCGGCAAATCCACGCTTTTGCTCCAGGTTCTTTCTTCTCTGGGAAGTGCGTGCAAGACCCTCTACATCTCGGGTGAAGAATCGGCCGAGCAGATTGCCCTGCGCGCGCGGCGCCTCGGCGTCGACGCGCGCGCCGTGCACCTGGCCGCCGAGATCCAGCTCGAGCGCATCGCCGCGGCGCTCGATGCGCGCCAGCCGCGCGTAGCGGTGGTCGACTCGATTCAGACGCTGTGGTCGGAGGCGCTGCAGTCGGCGCCCGGGTCGGTCGCGCAGGTGCGCGAATGCGCCGCGCAGCTCGCGCGCCACGCGAAGAAGAGCGGCACGGCGCTCTTCATCATCGGCCACGTCACCAAGGAAGGCGCGATCGCCGGGCCGCGCGTGCTCGAACACATCGTCGACACGGTGCTCTACTTCGAGGGCGACCCACAGACCAGCTTCCGGCTGCTGCGCGCGACCAAGAACCGCTTCGGCGCGGTCAACGAGCTCGGCGTCTTCGCGATGACCGAGAAGGGCCTGAAGGGCGTTGCCAATCCGTCGCGCCTTTTCCTCAGCACGCACGACAAGCCGGTGCCCGGCTCCTGCGTGCTGGTGACGCTCGAGGGCACGCGCCCGCTGCTCGTCGAGATCCAGGCGCTGGTGGACAGCGCGCACTCACCCAACCCGCGCCGCCTCTCGGTGGGCCTCGAGCAGAATCGCCTCGCGATGCTGCTCGCGGTCCTGCATCGCCACGCCGGCATCGCCACCTGGGAGCAGGACGTGTTCGTCAACGCGGTGGGCGGCGTGCGCATCGCCGAGCCGGCCGCCGATCTCGCCGTTTCGCTGGCGGTCATTTCTTCTCTGACAGACCGGGCAATAGGAACCAAGACGGTCGCCTTCGGTGAAATCGGCCTGGCGGGCGAGGTGCGCCCCGCGCCGCGCGGGCAGGACCGGCTGAAGGAAGCCGCCAAGCTCGGCTTCGAGAAGGCGATCGTGCCGAAGGCGAACCAGCCGAAGGGCAGCATCGCCGGGCTGCAGGTGATCGCGGTCGAACGCGTCGACCAGGCGGTCGCGGCGTTGCGCAACCTCTAGCGGATCAGTCCGCGCTGATCGCCCGCCCGAAAGCGTCTACCTGTTCCCAGTCCGTGAACTCGACCACCGCCTTCGGGTCGGTGGGCCCGCGGGTGAGCAGCATGATGAAGCGGATGATGTTGCGGTCCCAGAAATCGTAGCGCGGATAGTCGAGCTTGCCGGCGAACACCGCCAGCTGCGACGGCCGCCAGCCGATGCCTTTCAGGAACCTGCGCATGTAGGGATTCGTGGCGGGCGAATTCTTGGCGGGTTTGCGCGCGACGATGTTGACGGTGAAGAAGGCGCAGCGCCTTGCCTGCAGGATCGCGCGGTTGAAGCGCATGTATTTGGCGACGATCGGGCGGTGGTGTCCGTAGCGGATGCTCGCACCGACGACCACGGTATCGAAGAGCGAGGCATCGAAGGTCGCGTGGTCCTGGATGTCGGCCAGGATGACCCGGTGGCCCGCGCCGGCAGCGATCTGCTCCAGCCGGCGGCAGATCTTCAGAGTCAGGCCGTCGACCGTCGAATAGAGGATCAGGACGCTGTGCATGGGGGGGCGAGGGCGAGTTGCGCCGCGCGCACTCCGCTGCGAACCGCGGCTTCGAGCGTCGGCGGGTAATCGGGGTCGGTGTAGTCGCCGGCAAGATACACGCCCTCGATTTTCATCCTCAGGTTCAGGCTTTTCATCTCTCTGGTGCAGGCGACGGTCGCGCGTTTTTCGGCGATCACGCAGGACCACTCCGGATCGGGCAGGCCGCCCAGCGCCCGCGCGAGCTCGCGGTGGCAGGCGGCGGCGAGCTCGTCGCGCTGCAGCTGCTGGTGGTCGCCCTGCGCGCTGATGACGCAGGCGATGCGCCCGCGCTCTCCGGTCAGCGCGCCGCGGTCGAAGGCCCATTGTACGAGGCCCTCGGCGAGGCCGAGCATCGGGAAAGGCAGCCGCACGCTCGCCGGGTACTGGAGGTAGCAGGTATAGATCGGTTGGTATTGGTAGTTGCCGGCGAGCTCCGGCAGCAGCGCCTTCAGCTGGTGCGGGCCGACGGCGACGATCACGGCGCGGAATTTCCTCCGCATCGCGGCGAGATCGCGCACCAGCGCGCCAGTGCGGATCTCGCCGCCCCTGCGTGCAACGAACTCGCAGGCGGGCTCCGGAAACAGGCGCGAAAGATCGACGCGCGGCAGCAGCAGGTCGCTCGCCTCGCGCTCGCCCGCGAGCGAGTCGCGCAGCACGTTGGCGAAGACCTGCGCCGAGGCGAGCTCGGGCGGGGTGTTGAGCGCCGAGACGCAGAGCGGCCGCCACAGGTAGTGCCCGATCGTGCCGTTCTGCCGATGTCGCTGAAGCAGATCGAGGACCGTGAGCGTTTGTTCCACATGAAAGTCGTTTTTCTGCAGAAAGCCCATGAAGCGAACTGCATCCCAGCGCTCGGCGAGCGTCAATTTGGAGGCGAACAACAATCCTCCCAGGAGCCCGAGCGGCGCGGGCAGCCACAGGGAGCGGAACGCGAAGCCATCGGCGTAGCGCAGCTCGAGCGGCAGGCGCAGCAGCGCCTGCGCTGGCACGGCGACCAGGCGCATCAGCCTCAGCAGCTCGCCGTAGGCGCCGATCAGGATGTGCTGGCCGTTGTCGAGCTCGCGGCCTTCGCTGCTGATGCGCCGCGCGCGCCCGCCCGGCACCGGCCCCGCTTCGAGCACCGTGACGCGCACGCCCTCCTGCGCCAGCGTGACGGCGGCGGCCATGCCGGCATAGCCCGCGCCGATCACGGCAACGCGTTGATCCAGGTTTTCCATGCGATCCAGAGCTTGCGCAGCGGGGTGAGCGAGGTGCGCCGGTCGAGGACCCGGAACCCGTCGCGCTCGATCTCCGCGAGCGTCGCGCGGTAGATCGCTGCCATGATCAACCCGGCGCGCTGCGCGCGGCGGTCCTGCGCAGGAAGGTCTTGCATCGCTTTCTCGTAGAACGACTCCGCACGACGCGCTTCAAACTCCATGAGATTCCTGAATTTCTCCGTGTGGGTTCCGGAGAGAATCTCTGCCGCCGTCACGCCAAATCGCTGCATCTCGTCCATCGGCAGGTAGATGCGGTTCTTGCGCGCGTCCTCGCCGACGTCGCGGATGATGTTGGTGAGCTGGAACGCCGTGCCGAGGCCCTTCGCGTACTCGAGCGTGCGCGGATCGCGGTAGCCGAAGATACCGGCGGCGAGCACGCCAACGGCGCCGGCGACGTGGTAGCAGTAGCGCTCCAGTGCAGCGAAGTCGAGGTAGCGCGTCTGCTGCAGGTCCATCTCCATGCCGGTGACGATCTCGTCCAGCTGTCCTTTTTTTATTTGAAAAGCATTCAGGTGGGGCTGCAGCGCGCGCGACACCGGATGGTGCGGATTGCCCTCGTACAGGCTGGCAATCTCGGCGCGCCACCAGGCGAGCTTGGTATGCGCGAGCTGCGGGTCGGCGCACTCGTCCACCACGTCGTCGACCTCGCGGCAGAACGCGTACAGCGCCGTGATGGCGCGCCGGCGCTCGGGCGGCAGGAACAGGAACGAATAATAGAAGCTCGAGCCGCTTGCCGCCGCCTTCTGCTGGCAGTACTCGTCCGGGGTCATAGCAGCGTGCGCCAGAGCAGGAGCGGCCAGTCGTGCCATTTCAGCACCGGGCGGTGGCGGAACATGTCGTAGCCGGCGCGCTCGAGCTTCTCGAGGATGCGCAGTCCGCCCTGTACCGTGGCGCGGATTTGCAGGCCGATCCGGCCCGGCAGCTCGCGCCCGAGAGAGCTTCCCGAGAGCATGAGATCCCGCGCACGCTCCGTTTGAAACTTCATCAGCTCGAGCCACGCCCCGTTGCATTGCTGCGCCAAAATATTGGCCTCGCTTACCCCGAAGCTGCGCATCTCGTCCTGCGGCAGGTAGATGCGGCCCTTCACGTAATCGATCGCGATGTCCTGCCAGAAATTGATGAGCTGCAGCGCGCTGCAGATCGAGTCCGATTTCCCGCAGTGTGCCTCGGTATTCTTGCCGAACAGAATCAAGAGCAACCTGCCGACCGGGTTGGCCGAGCGCCGGCAGTAGTCGAGCAGCTCGGCGAAGTCGGCATAACGCTTTTTCACGACGTCCTGCGCGAAGGCGTCGAGCAGGTCGTGGAACGGCGGGAGCGGCAGCCGCCGCTCGCGCACGACGCGCGCCAGGTCGGCGAACAGGAGAGTATGCGGCGTCCGGCCTGAATTAATTCCTTCCAGTTCAAGGCGAAATTCCTGCAATCTGGCCAGGCGCGCCTGCGGCGGGTGGTCGCCCTCGTCCGCGATGTCGTCGGCGCTGCGCGCGAAGCGGTAGATGACGCCGACCGGTTCGCGCAGCGCTGGCGGCAGCAGCAGCGACGCGACCGGGAAGTTTTCGTAATGGCCGACCGACACTTGGAGGCTATAATACGTTGTTTTTTGTCGTTGTTTTCGGACGCGAAGGTGGCGGAATTGGTAGACGCACCAGGTTTAGGTCCTGGCGCTCAGCGCGTGTGGGTTCGAGTCCCACCCTTCGCACCAATCCGCGCGTCGGCATTTGAACGGGGAATGCGAAAGGGATGGCGGTGAACGTTGAAACGCTGGGCACGCTCGAGCGGCGCCTGTCGATGTCGGTGCCGGTGGCGGACGTCGACCGCCAGGTGGACGACCGGCTGAAGAAGCTCGCGCGCAATGTCAGGATGGCGGGCTTCCGCCCCGGCAAGGTGCCGCTCAAGCTCGTGGTGCAGCAGTACGGCCCGCAGGTGCGCTCGGAAGTGATCGGCGACGCGGTGCAGAAGGCCTTCAGCGACGCGGTCAAGGAGGCGAACCTGAAGGTCGCCGGCTATCCCCGCATCGAGAAGAAGGATGCCGCTGCCGACGCCGAGGCGTTCGAATTCAGCGCCACCTTCGAGGTCTACCCCGAGGTCAGGATCGGCGACATCTCCGGCGTGCGCGTCGAGCGGCCGCAGGTGACGGTGGACGACGCCGCGGTCGAGCGCACCATCGAGATCCTGCGCAAGCAGCGGGTCAACTATGAGCGCGTCGAGCGCGCGGCGCAGGACGGCGACCGGCTGACGGTGGATTTCGAAGGCAGGATCGGCGGCGAGACCTTCCCTGGCGGCAAGGCGAGCGGGTTCACGTTCATCCTTGGCGCGAAGCGCACCCTGCCCGAGTTCGAGGCCGGCGCACGCGGCCTGACGGCGGGCGAATCGAAGAGCTTCGAGCTCAAGTTTCCGGACGACTACCACGGCAAGGATGTGGCCGGGAAGACCGCGAGCTTCGCGCTCGAGCTCAAGCGCGTCGAGGCGCCCAGGCTGCCCGAGCTCGACGCCGAGTTCGCCAGGCAGCTGGGCGTGCACGACGGCAACCTCGAGCAGATGCGCGCCGAGGTGCGCACTAACGTGGAGCGGGAGGTGAAGAAGCGCGTCGAGGCGCGGCTCAAGGAGCAGGCGCTGCAGGCGCTGCTCGACGCCGCGCCGATGGAGCTGCCGAAGGCGCTGGTGCAGATGGAGACGCGGCAGCTGATCGAGGCGGCGGCGGCCGATCTGCAGGCCAAGGGGCTCAGGATCGAGAAGCTGCCTTTCGATCCCCAGGCGTTCGAGGCGAGCGCCAGGCGGCGAGTTGCGCTAGGTTTGATTGTTAGTGCCTTAACAGAAAGAGAAGACCTGAGGCCGAAGCCTGCGGACGTGCGCGCGCTGATCGAGGCCGAATCGCAGAGCTACGAGCATCCGGCCGAGGTGGTAAAATGGTTTTACATGCAGCCGCAGCGCTTGTCGGAGATGGAGAGCCTGGCGCTCGAAGGCAACGTCGTGAAATGGGCCCTGTCCAAAGCGAAAGTGGCGGACAAGGCGGTCGCTTTCGATGAGTTGATGGGCAGCGGCGCATGATCTGGCAGAAATCCGGCAGGGAAGTGACCGGTTCCATGGAGCCCGCTCGCGGGTTGGGGCTGATCCCGATGGTCATCGAGCAGTCGGGACGCGGCGAGCGCGCCTACGACATCTACTCGCGGCTGCTCAAGGAGCGCGTCGTGTTCCTGGTCGGCCCGGTGACCGAGGTCACCGCCAACCTGATCGTGGCGCAGCTGCTGTTTCTCGAGTCCGAGAACCCGGACAAGGACATCTTCTTCTACATCAACTCCCCGGGCGGCTCGGTGTCGGCCGGCCTGGCGATCTACGACACGATGCAGTTCGTCAAGCCGGACGTGAGCACCCTGTGCATCGGCCAGGCGGCGAGCATGGGCGCGCTGCTGCTCGCGGCGGGCGACAAGACCAAGCGCTTCGCGCTACCCAATTCGCGCATCATGATCCACCAGCCGATGGGCGGCTTCCAGGGACAGGCCTCGGACGTGGAGATCCAGGCGCGCGAGATCCTCTACCTGCGCCAGCGGCTGAACGAGATCCTCGCCAAGCATAGCGGCCAGGCGGTGGAGACCATCGCCAAGGACACCGACCGCGACAACTTCCTGTCGTCCGAAGACGCGGTAAAGTACGGCCTTGTGGACAAGGTCCTGACCGCGAGAGAGCCCGGCTGATGTCGGAGAAGACGTCCTCGGGCGAGAAGCTGCTCTACTGCTCGTTCTGCGGCAAGAGCCAGCACGAGGTGCGCAAGCTGATCGCCGGCCCGTCGGTGTTCATCTGCGACGAGTGCATCGAACTGTGCAACGACATCATCCGCGAGGAGACCGCCTCGGACAAGGGCGGCAAGGGGGCGAAGTCGGACCTGCCGACCCCGCACGAGATCCGCAACATTCTCGATTCCTACGTGATCGGCCAGGACCAAGCCAAGAAGATCCTCTCGGTCGCGGTCTACAACCATTACAAGCGTTTGAAACACCTGTCGAAGAACGACGAGGTGGAGCTGGCGAAGTCGAACATCCTGCTGATCGGGCCGACGGGATCCGGGAAAACCTTGCTGGCTCAAACTTTAGCCAGATTATTGAATGTTCCCTTTGTTATCGCGGATGCGACGACCCTGACCGAGGCCGGCTACGTGGGAGAGGACGTCGAGAACATCATCCAGAAGCTGCTGCAGAACTGCGACTACGACGTCGACAAGGCCAAGCGCGGCATCGTCTACATCGACGAGATCGACAAGAT
>JACOVA010000064.1 GCA_016177575.1 Betaproteobacteria bacterium | reverse complement strand
TGCGCATCCTGCTCCGAGACGCCCTCGGCGGCGTCGAGCACCAGCACCGCGACGTTGGCGGCCTCGAGCGCCTGCAGCGTCTTGACGATCGAGAAGCGCTCGATCTCGCCGCCCGTCTTGCCGCGCTTGCGCAGGCCGGCGGTATCGACCAGGGTGTAGCGGCGGCCGCTGCGCTCGAACGGCACCTCGATCGCGTCGCGCGTGGTGCCGGGCTCGCCGTGCGCGATCACCCGCGCCTCGCCCACCAGCGCATTGACCAGCGTCGATTTGCCGACGTTGGGCCGCCCCACGACCGCGATGCAGGGATGCCTGGATTCGCTTTCATCTTTAAAGTCGTCTTCAGGAAAAGGCTTCAGAACCTCTTCCATCAAATCGTGCACGCCTTGGCCATGCGCTGCCGAGATGGCGATCGGCGCGCCGAGGCCGAGCTCGTGGAATTCGGCAGCGGCGCTCGCCGGGTCCATTCCCTCGGCCTTGTTGGCGGCGATCCGGACGCGCGGCTTCAGGCGCCGCAGCTGCTCGGCGATCGCGCGGTCGCCGGGCGCGAGCCCGCTGCGCGCGTCGGTGATCAGAATCACCGCGTCGGCCTCGACGATCGCCTGCTCGGTCTGGCGCGCCATCTCGGCGTAAATGCTCTCGGCCGACTCGGGCTGCAGGCCGCCGGTGTCGATGGCGATGAACGGCCGCGCGCCGAGCCGGCCCTCGCCATAGTGGCGGTCGCGCGTCACGCCCGGCACATCGACCACGATCGCGTCGCGCCGCCGGGTGAGCCGGTTGAACAACGTGCTCTTGCCTACGTTGGGCCGCCCGACCAGGGCGATGACGGGCTTCATGCCGGTCCCGCCATCGGCTTCACCGCAGGTTCAGCGCGTACAGTCCGCCGCTCTGGGTCTGGACCACGAACCCGTCCGGCAGCTTCAGCGGCGCGGCGCGTATCGCGCTGCCGTCGGTGGCGAAGCGCGCCACGAAGGCGCCTGACTCGCGCGCCAGGAAGTGCACGTAGCCCTGCAAGTCGCCGAGCGCGACCTCGGTGCCGAGCGGCAGCGGCAGCGACAGCTGGCGATGCGCCAGCCGGTCCTGCTTCCAGACGCTGCGCCCGCTGCTGCGGTCGAGCGCGTGCACCGCACCCTTGTCGTCGGCGACGAAAGCGTAGCGGGCGTCGAACGAGACCCCGGTGAGCGTGGACATGTCGCGCGCCCAGAGCTGGTTGCCGTTCTGCGCGTCGTAGCATGCCACTCGCCCCTGGTAGGCGGCGGCGCAGATCTCGCGCCCCTGCGCCACCGGGTTGCCGACGAGGTCGGTCACGCGCTCGAGCTCGGTCGCGCCCTTCGGCAACGCCACCGTCGCCTCCCAGCGCACGCCGCCGCTGGCGAGCGCGATCGCCACCAGCTTGCCGCCCGAGAAGCCGGCGTACGCCGAGCCCTGATGCAGCGTCAGCCCGGCGGGCGAGCGCACGATCAGCGCCGCGGCGGCGCGCTGGTAGACCCAGCGGCGCTTGCCGTCCTCGGCGCCGAAGGCGAAGATGCGGCTGTCGGCGCTGCGCACCAGCACCAGGCCCTCGCCCAGTCTGGGCGCCGCCAGCACCTCGCTCGAGACACGCGCGCGCCACCGCACTGCGCCGCTGCGCGCATCGAGCGCGATCACCTCGCCCTCGTCGGTCGCCGCCACCACCAGCGAGCCGTCGGTTCCGACCCCGCCGGAGATGCGCTTGCCCGCGGCAACCCGCCAGCGCGCCTGCCCCGAGGTGGCGTCGAAGCTCGCCACCGAGCCGTTGCGCGCCGCCGCGTACACGCTGTCGCCGAACAGCGCGGGGCTGAGGACGAACTGCTCGGCTGCGCCGACGTTCGCGCTCCACATCACGCGCACGCCCTGCGGATTGGTCAGCGCCGGCAGCGCGGCCGGCTTGGGCCCGCTCTGGGTGGTGCCGAACCAGTCGAGCGGATTGAGGCTCGGCATGCTGGAGCAGGCCGCGAGCACCGCGGTGCCGAGCGCCGCGAGAAAAAGTCGAAGCACGTCAGCCTCCGAGCGCGTCCAGGCGCAGCTGCACGCTGTCGCGGAAGGCGGCGTTCTTCGCCTCCGCCTTCTCCAGCGCCAGGCGATACGCGGCGCGCGCGGCATCGGCCTGCTTCTTCTCCACCAGGATGTCGCCCTTGAGCAGCGCGTACTGCGCCGCGAGCGGCGCCGCGTGCTTTTCCTCGAGCAGCTTGAGCGCCTCGTCGTA
This sequence comes from Betaproteobacteria bacterium, assembly GCA_016177575.1. Classification (GTDB taxonomy): domain Bacteria; phylum Pseudomonadota; class Gammaproteobacteria; order Burkholderiales; family SG8-39; genus RBG-16-66-20. The sequence goes on along the minus strand of JACOVA010000064.1, from coordinate 8,268 downwards.
GGCCCGCTCGTCCACCAGCACCGCGGCGAGCCGCAGGCGCGCGACGTCGCGCAGCTCGTCGGAGCGCGAGTGCTCCAGCACCCACTGCAGCTGCGCCTTGGCGTTCTTCAGGTCGCCGCGCTCGAAGTGGAAGCGCGCCGTGGCGAGCGCCCCCATCGAGGCGTAGAGCGTGCGCGGGTAGCCTTCGGCGAGCGCTCCCCCCGCCTCGCGCAGCGCCTTGCCGTCGCCCGTCTGCACCGCCTTCGCCAGCGTCTCGTAGAGCGTGCCCGCCTGCAGCGCCTGGCTGGCGAGCCAGCCACGCCACGCCTGCCAGCCGGCGAACGCGATCGCAGCCGCGGCCAGCACCGAGAGCAGCAGCGTGCCGTTGTCCTTCCACCACCCCTTCAGCGTTTCGAGCTGCTCCTGCTCTTCCAGATCGTATGCCATCAGCCGCCTTTTGCTCCCGGTGATTGCTGCAATGTGCTGCGCACCGCGCCGACCAGGTCGCCGAGCGCGCAGTCGGCCGCGGTGCGGCTGGCGAGATTCTTGACCTGCACCACCTGTTTCGCGAGCTCGCTCTCGCCCGCGATCAGGGCGACGCGGAATCCCTTGCGCTCGGCGTAGGCGAGCTGGTGCTTGAGCTTGGCGGCCTCGAGATAGACCTCGGTGTTGATGCCCGCGCCGCGCAGCGTGCGCGCCATGCCCAGATATGCGCCGAGGTCCTGCCCCGCCATCGTCGTCACCAGCACTTCGGCCGGCGTGCGCGCCGGCGCCTGCAGCAGCCCGGCTTCGCGCAGCTTCGAGAACAGCCGGGTCAGGCCGATCGAGATGCCGACGCCGGGAAGCCGCGTGTCGGTAAAGTAGCCCGCCAGGTCGTCGTAGCGCCCCCCGGAGCAGATGCTGCCGAGCTCCGGATAGTTCACCAGCGTGGTCTCGTAGATCGTGCCGGTGTAGTAGTCCAGGCCGCGCACCACGCTCAGGTCCATGCACAGGGCGGAATCCGGCACGCCGAACTGGCCGATCGCCGCCACGACCGCGCGCGCCTCCGCCAGACCGCGCTCGAGCAACTCGTTGCGGCCGCCGAACTTCGCCAGCACGGCGAGCGTCTCGCGCGTGTCGCGCTTCGCGGCGATGAGGCTGTAGAGCTCCAGCGCCGCCGCGCCGGCCAGCCCTTGGCGCTGCAGATCGTCGAGAATCGCGGACCTTTCCTCGCGCTCCACCTTGTCGAGCGCGCGCAGCACCGCTGCGGCGCCGTGCTCCGGTACGCCGAAGGCCTGCAGCAGGCCTTTCAGCACTTTGCGGTTGTTGATGCGGATGCGGAACTCGCCGATCGCCATCTCCCTGAACACGCTGTGGATGACGCTGGGAATCTCCGCTTCGGCGAGGATGCCGAGCTTGTCGCGGCCGATGATGTCGATGTCGCACTGGTAGAACTCGCGGAACCTGCCCTTGCGCGCCTGGGGCGCCTCGCCCCGCCACACTCTCTGGATCTGGTAGCGCCGGAACGGAAACGCCAGCTCGCGTTCGTGCATGGCGACGTAGCGCGCCAGCGGAACGGTCAGGTCGAAGCGCAGGGCGCCGCGGGTCGCCGCCTCGTCCTCGTCGCTGCCGGCGGCCAGCCGCGCGAGGGCGTAGATCTCCTTCTCGACGCCGCCTTTCGAGGTCAGCACCTCCTTGCGCTCGGCCGAGGGCGTCTCCAGCGGCAGGAAGCCGAACAGCTCGAAATTGCGCCGGATGATGTCGACCAGGGCGTTGAACTGGAGCTGCTCGTGGGGCAGGTACTCCTGGTCGAACCCCCGCAGCAGCGCTGGCTTGACTTTTTTCAAACCGCTTTGATCTTGATGTCTTTGGCGCGGCGCGGTGCGGCGCCCGCGCCGCCGCGGTCGCCGTACCTGCGCGCAACGTAATCCTCGACGATGGCCTGGAACTCCTCGGCGATGCGCTCGCCCTTCAGCGTCACGGTCTTCTCGCCGTCGACGTAGACCGGCGCCACCGGGACCTCGTTGGTGCCGGGCAGGCTGATGCCGATGTCGGCGTGCTTGGACTCGCCCGGGCCGTTCACCACGCAGCCCATCACCGCGACGCGCATCTCCTCCACGCCGGGATAGCGCGCCTTCCACGCCGGCATGCTGGCGCGCAGCCAGGCCTGGATGCTTTCGGCGAGCGTCTGGAAATAGCTGCTGGTGGTGCGCCCGCAGCCCGGACAGGCGGCCACCATCGGCGCGAAGCTGCGCAGCCCCATGGTCTGCAGCAGCTCCTGCGCGACGGCCACCTCGCGCGTGCGGTCGCCGCCGGGCTCCGGGGTGAGCGAGGCGCGGATCGTGTCGCCGATGCCCTCCTGCAGCAGCACCGCCATCGCGGCGGCCGAGGCGACGATGCCCTTGGAGCCCATGCCCGCCTCGGTGAGCCCGAGATGCAGCGCGTAGCGGCAGCGGCGCGCGAGCTCGCGGTAGATGGCGATCAGGTCCTGCACCTGGCTCGTCTTGCAGGAGATCACGATGCGCTCGGCCGGCAGGCCGAGCTGTTCCGCCTGCCGGGCCGACTCGAGCGCGGAGCGGATGACCGCCTCCCGCATGACCTGGCTCGAATCCAGCGGCTGCGCGAGCCGGGCATTCTCGTCCATGAGCCGCGCCAGCAGCTCCGCGTCGAGGCTGCCCCAGTTGACGCCGATGCGCACCGGCTTGGCATGGCGCAGCGCCGCTTCGACCATGGTCGCGAACTGCTCGTCCCTTCTCGCCCCTTTGCCGACGTTGCCGGGATTGATGCGGTACTTGGCGAGCGCGCGCGCGCAATCCGGATGCTGGCTGAGCAGCTTGTGGCCGTTGTAGTGGAAATCCCCGATCAGCGGCACATCGCACCCGAGGGCGTCCAGCCGCTCGCGGATCGACGCCACCGCCGCCGCGGCCTCAGGCGTGTTGACCGTGATGCGCACCAGCTCCGAGCCGGCGCGCCACAGCTCGTGGACCTGGCGCGCGGTCGCCTCGGCGTCGGCAGTGTCGGTGTTGGTCATGGACTGCACGACGATCGGCGCGCCACCGCCGAGCGCAACGCCGCCGACCATGACCGGCGTGGAAAGCCTGCGCGGCGCGCGCATCCCGGTCACTCGAGCGTGAAGCGCGCCACCTCGACCTTGACGTGTGGCGCGAGGTCGATCGGGCGGTCGTCGTAGGACAGCCGCACGTGCTGCGCGTTGCCGATCACCAGCGTGAATGGCGGGGCACCTTCCACGCTCCGCTCGCTGCCGGCGCGGTTGAGCGCGGAGGTGAGGACCTTGCCGTCGCCGCCCCGGATCTGCACCCAGGACTCGCGCTCGAAGCGCATCACGATGCGGTGCCTGCTCCCGGCAGGCTGCGACTCGGCCGGCGGCGCCGCGGGCGGCGCCTCGGCCTCGGCCGGCTCGAGGGTGGTGATCTGCGGCGTGACGGTGCTCGCCAGCGTGCTCGACGCCGCCGTGCGCTGCGGCTCGAGGGGCGCGCGCGCCGCGGGGACGAAGCTCAGGCGCGCCGCGCTCGAGCGCTCGCGCTGCCATTCGAAGGCGACCACCGCGACGACGCCCAGGATCACGAGCGACAGCGCCGAGTACTGCAGGTTGGTGCGCCTGGCCTGATCGGTGATCGGGATCGGCCGGCGCGCCGACGCGACCGCTATCGCGTTGTCCGGGACCGCGACGCGCGCGGCGATGCGCTCGACCAGCGGTTCGGGATCGAGCTTGAGCAGCCGCGCATAGGCGCGCACCATGCCGCGCGCGAAGGTTCCGGCCGGCAGCTCGGCGAAGCGCCCCTGCTCCAGCGCCTCGATCTGGCGCGCCGCGAACTTGAGCTGCTGCGCGACGTCGGCCAGCGACAGCCCGCGCTCCCGGCGCGCCTGCGCCAGCTCCTCGCCCACGTCGGGCGCGCTCTGGGCGAGCTCAGTCATATTCCCCGCGCTGCAGCTGCTGGTACTCGCGCGAGCTCGAGAAGCGCCGCCGCAGCTGGTTCGCCAGGCTCGCCTCGGCGACGCGCTCGCCGAGCTTGCGCTCGATGCGCAGCGCGAGCCAGAGCGACTCCGGGGTCGGCTCGACCAGCTTGTTGTACCGCGCCACCAGGCGGCGCGCATCCTCGAGGCTGCCCTGGCGGTAGCGGATCTGGCCGAGCTGCAGCAGCGAAGGCGTGTCGTTCGGCTCCTGCCTGAGCGCGCGCTGGAAGTAATCCTCGGCCTCCGCGAGCCTGCCCTTGTTCAGCGCGCAGGTGCCGGCGGCGGAGTACGAGCGCCACGGCGCCGGGTAGAGGGGGTTGCGCACCGCCTGCAGGAAGCGCTTGATCGCCTCGTCCTCGCGCCCGGTCTGGCACAGGAAGCGGCCGTAATTGTGGTTGATGTCGGGGTCCGTGGGCGCCAGGCTCAGCGCGCGCTCGAAGTTGGTCTGCGCGAGCTGGTTTTCGCGCAGCTCCGCGTACACCAGCCCGAACATGCTGTAGGTGAGCGCGTAATTCGGGTCGGCCGAAACGGCGATGCGCAGCTCCTCGAGCGCGATCGCCATGCTGCCGCGGCCGTAGTACAGCGCTGCGAGCTCGGTGTGCACCTTGGCGCGGTTGCGCGGGTCGCCGGGCTCGCCGACGATGGTTCCGGTGTCGGCGATCGGCTCGGCCGGCGCAGTGGTGGTGGCGCAGCCGGCGAGCAGGGATGCGGCGAGCGCGCCAGCCAGCGCCACGACTCCGGCAATGCGCGGCAGGCGGTTCATGCGCGCAGCTCCGAGATGCGAACGGTCCGGCTGCGGCGCGTGCGGTCGGCGACGTCGCCGGCGAGCTGGCCGCACGCGGCGTCGATCTCGTCGCCGCGCGTCCTGCGCGTCGTCACGGTAAGGCCGGCGCGCTGCAGCACTTCGGCGAAGCGCCGGATGCGCTCCGGGCCGGAGCGCTTGAAGCCCGAGTTCGCGAACGGGTTGAACGGGATCAGGTTGAATTTGCAGCGCACGCGCGCGGCGACGCCGAGCAGGCCGCGCGCCTGGTCGTCGGAATCGTTGACGCCGTCGAGCATCACGTACTCGAAAGTGATGAAGTCGCGCGGCGCGCGCTTGAGGTAGCGGTTGCAGGCGGCGATCAGCTGGCGCATCGGGTACTTGCGGTTGATCGGCACCAGCCGGTCGCGCAGCGCATCGTCCGGGGCGTGCAGGGACACGGCGAGCGCCACGGGACATTCCTCGGCCAGGCGGTCCATCCCGGGCACCACGCCCGAGGTCGACACGGTCACGCGGCGGCGCGACAGGCCGTAGCCGTTGTCGTCGAGCATCAGGCGCAGCGCGGGGATGACATTGTCCAGATTCATCATCGGCTCGCCCATGCCCATGAACACCACGTTGCTGATCGCGCGGCCGCCTCCGCCCACGGCGCGCGCGCCATACTGGTGGCAGCCGAGCGCCCGGTTGGCGATCCAGAGCTGCCCGAGGATCTCGGCGCTCGACAGGTTGCGGTTGAATCCCTGCTTGCCGGTGGAGCAGAACGCGCAGTCGAGCGTGCAGCCGGCCTGGCTCGAGACGCACAGCGTGCCGCGGCCGGCTTCCGGGATGAACACCGCTTCCACCGCATTGGCGCCGTCCACCTTGAGCAGCCACTTGCGCGTGCCGTCGGCCGAAGTGCCGTCGCCGACCACCAGCGGCGGCTCGATCGCGGCGCCGCGCGCGAGCTTGGCGCGCAGCTCCTTGGCGATGTCGGTCATGGCGGCGAAATCGGCGGCGCCGCGCCGGTGGATCCACTTCAGCACCTGGCGCGCGCGGAACGGCTTCTCGCCCAGGCCGGCGAACAGCCGCTGCATGCCTTGCGCGTCGAGCCCGAGCAGATTGGTCGCCATTGTTTAGCGCGGATAGATCTCGCAGGCCGGGAAGAAGAACGCCACCTCGGCTTGCGCGGTCTCGCGCGCGTCCGAGCCGTGCACCGCGTTGGCGTCGATCGAAGCCGCGAACTCGGCGCGGATCGTGCCCCTGGCGGCCTGCTTCGGGTCGGTCGCGCCCATCAGCTCGCGGTTCTTCGCGATCGCGTCGTCACCCTCGAGCACCTGCACCAGCACCGGGCCCGAGCTCATGAAGCCGACCAGGTCCTTGAAGAACGGCCGCTCGCGGTGCACCGCGTAGAAACCTTCCGCCTGCGCGCGCGACAGGTGCATCATGCGCGCGGCGATGATCTTCAAGCCCGCGGCCTCGAAGCGCGCGAGAATCCTGCCGATCGCGTTCTTGCCGACCGCGTCAGGCTTGATGATCGAGAGGGTTCGTTCCACCGCCATGCCCGGGTCCTCAATGCCGTTGCCAAATAACTTAAAAGTATAGCACGCTCGCTCGCACTTTCACGTAAAAACAAAGGCTTGCACACATGTATCGCACCCTGAAACTTGAACTGAAAGGCGCCGTCGCCACCGTCACCCTGCATCGCCCCGCGCAGCGCAACGCGATGTCGGCGCAGCTCATGCGCGAGATGATCCGCTGCGCCCAGCAGCTGGGCGCGAGGCGCGAGCTCGACGTCATCATCGTGCGCGGCGCCGGCAAATGGTTCTGCGCCGGCGCCGATCTGAAGGACGCGTCGCGCTGGGCCAACCAGTCGCTGCCGCTCGAGGAGCAGCGCGACGTCGCCAAGCTCGGCTTCGTCATGGCACGGGCCTGGGAGGAGCTCCCGCAGATCACCATCGCCGCCATCGAGGGCTACTGCATCGGCGGCGGCCTCGCGCTCGGCATCGCGCTCGACTGGCGCGTGATCGCGGAGGATGCGTTCGTCTCGTTCCCGGAAATCGCGCTCGGCATCCCGCTCACCTGGGGCACGATTCCGCGCCTCGTGAACCTGCTCGGCCCCGCCCGCGCCAAGCGCCTCACCATCCTCTGTGAGCGCATCCCCGCCGGCGAAGCCCTCGCGATGGGACTGGTGGACTACATCGCCCCGCCGCGCAAATCCCTTCAAGTCGCGCGCGACATTGCGAGGAAAATCAAGGCCTTGCCCCGCCACTCGGTGCGCATGAGCAAGGAAACCGTCAATGCCTACGCCAACCTCGGCGCGCACGCCGCCGGCCACATGGCGCACGACCAGGTCCAGCTCGCCGCCGCGAGCCGGGAAGCGCGGGCTGCGCGCGAGGCGTTCGCGCGGCGCCGCAAACCTGCCGGTTGAGCCCGCCACCCAAAGCGGACATTCAAGGTGCCGGCTAGTAACGGGCCGGGTTGACCGGGCTCCGGCGCCGTGCAAGACATAAAGACAAATTTCTTTATCCCTTTCTCCTTTTTTCATTTTCGTTGGCCCAAAAGCGTGATTTGTGTCACGCGCAGACTGGCCGCGCCGGGCCTACTGTTGCACTCGTGCAAGGCGATGGACCCGGGGGGTCATTGGCATGCGCGATCGAGAACAAGAAACGCGGGAAGAACTGCTCAGGTACATGGAACAGGTCTCGGGGCATTCTCTCCGCACCCGGGGCGACGTGGAAAGTTTTCTGCAGTTCCTCGATGAGGTACGCCCCAGCAGACAGCATCGAGCCCCGGTCGATACCGGTTGGCAGGCCGCGAGGCGGGTAGTCTTGGTTGCGCTGATGGCGTTCGCAATCTTCCAGTATTTTGCGGTCGATGTCGTCGCGGAAGTCCTGACGATCGATCGGGTCAAATTTCTGACCCCACCGCCTCTCCCCCAAGCTACAAAGGTGTAGCTCGAGCCGTGATCGAATGACCGCTCCTGGCCGAAAGCGGGCGCTGGCGCCACGCATGCAAACACTCAGCCTCGCCGCTGCCACTCGGCCATGATTCCAGCGGAACTTCCAGCGGATTGGAACTTTGCATCTACACCGAGTCCTGGAGCCCAGACCAGTCTGTTGCGCCAATAGAGCATCGGCAACCGCTCGCGCTCCCACGGAGGCACGCCGGCTTCCTGAAAGAGGTTCTTGAGCGTCCTTCGCGGCCGTTTCGCATCTGGCTGTAGCCGCTCACCGCCTGAACGCAGGCGGATCTCGAAGCCGCCCTTCTCCACTAGCTGCCGGTCGATGCCCCTGCCGCGCACTTTGCGGAAGCGGAGCTCGCCGCCTAACTCAGGCAGGGGCAGCTTGGCTTCGCCGTTCCACGCTCGCGGTCGAAAAGGTGCTGCGTCGCGCGGCCTGGTAAGGAAGATTTTCTTGCGGTAGGTGCGCAGGATCGCACCCTCGTGGGCGATGGCGGTATGAGGGCTGGCGGAGCCGAGCTGCTTCAGCATCTCCGCGAGCTTGGCTTCGCCGTTCCACGCTCGCGGTCGGAAAGGGGCTGCGTCGCGCGGCCTGGTGAGGAAGATTTTCTTGCGGTAGGTGCGCAGGATCGCACCT
>JACOVA010000063.1 GCA_016177575.1 Betaproteobacteria bacterium | reverse complement strand
GAGGGCAAGGTGGCGACCATCACCCTCAACCGGCCCGAGCGCAAGAACCCGCTCACGCTCGAGTCCTATGCCGAGCTGCGCGACCTGTTCCGCAACCTGACCTATGCCGAAGGAGTCAAGGCGGTGGTGGTGACCGGGGCGGGAGGCAACTTCTGCTCCGGCGGCGACGTGCACGAGATCATCGGCCCGCTGGTGGCGATGCAGGAGGCCGACGACATGGGCGGGCTGCTCGCGTTCACCCGCATGACCGGCGACCTGGTGAAGGCGATGCGCAACTGCCCGCAGCCGATCGTCGCCGCGATCGACGGCATCTGCGCCGGCGCCGGCGCCATCCTCGCCATGGCGTCCGACCTGCGCTACGGCACCGCCGCGAGCAAAGTGGCGTTCCTGTTCGTGCGCGTCGGGCTGGCGGGTGCGGACATGGGTGCCTGCAACATCCTGCCGCGCATCGTCGGCGCGGGGCGCGCCGCCGAATTGCTCTACACCGGCCGCTCGATGGACGGCGCCGAAGCCGAGCGCTGGGGCTTCTACAACAAGGTCTGCGCCCCCGCGGATCTGCTCGCCCAGGCGCAGGGCCTCGCCAGGTCGCTCGCCGACGGGCCGACCTTCGCGCACGCCATGACCAAGCGCTGCATGCACCAGGAATGGAGCATGGGCATCGACGACTCGATCGAGGCCGAGGCGCAGGCGCAGGCGATCTGCATGCAGACGCGCGACTACGGCCGCGCCTACCGCGCCTTCGTGAACAAGGAGAAGCCGCAGTTCGAGGGCGACTGAAGCGCGGATGAGATCGCCCGGCACCGTGCACAGCATGGTCGCCGATCCAAAGCGGATCGGCGAGCGGCGCGAGCAGATCGTGCGCGCCGCGACCAAGCTGTTCTCCGAGCAGGGCTACTACCTGACCACGATCCAGGACATCGCGCGCGAAGCCGGCATCAGCGTCGGCCTCATTTACCAGTACTTCCGCGACAAGGACGACGTGCTGTTCCTGACCCTGAAGCTGGTCCTCGAGAACTACGAGAACGAGATCCCGGCCGCGCTCGAGAAGGCCGAGCATCCGCTCGAGCGCCTGTACGTCGCGCTCAGGGCCTACTGCCGCGTGGTCGATCGCATGCGCGACGCGACGGTGCTCACCTACCGCTCGACCAAGTCGCTGCGCGCGGAGCGCAGGAACGCCATCAAGGAGGGGGAGACGCGCACCAACCGGCTGCTCGAGGCTTGCCTGCGCGCGTGCATCGCCGCCGGCCATGTGCGCCCGCTCAACGATTCGCTGCTCGTGTACCAGTACGTGCTCTTCTCCCACGCCTGGGCGCTCAAGCAGTGGGCCTTGCGCGGCCGCTACTCGCTCGAGGACTACGTCGCCGAGGGCGTCGGGCTCCTGGTCGAGCCGTTCCTCACCGACAAGGGCCGGGCGGCGCTGGCCAGGCTGAGGCGCAGTCGCCGCATTCCCTGAAGCCGCGCCGGCTTCACTGCATGCCGCGCTCGCGCAGGAAGGCGGCGAACTGCCGGTCGGTGGTCTCGATGTGACGCAGCAGCCACGCGCGCAGGAACAGCGAGCAATTGCCGGCCGATTCGGCGTCGAGCCGGTCGGTGAAGGCGCGCAGGCTCTCCAGCAGCTGGCGGTGCTCGGCGCGGTGCGCGTCCGCGTCGGCGCCGCTCGCCGCCATCTGTTTTTCCTCGGTGGCGAAGTGATGCTCGGTCAGGCGCACGAGGTCGCGCAGGATCTCGATCAGCTCGCCCAGCTCGAGCCGGGCATGCACGCCTTCGAGCACCCGGTTGACGAGGTCGAGCATCTGCCGGTGCTGGCCGTCGATGAAGCGGATGCCGACCTCGTACTGCGGGCTCCACTCGATGACCTCGGCGCTGCGCTCGGCGCTCAATTCGGCTCCGGCAGCTCGCTCGCCATCAGCCCGGCGCGCAGGCCCTGCGCCTCGGCGCTCGGGTAGTTGAGCTCGATCTTGACGCCGTTGGGATCGAACAGGAACAGCTGGTAGAGGCCCTGGCCGTCGACCTGGCGCTGCCTGAACTCGACGCCGATCGACTTGAGGTGCGCGATCATCTCGCGCAGCCCGCTGGCGCGGAACGCGATGTGGTCGACGACGCCGGTGCCTGCGGCCGCCTCGGACTGCTGGCCGACGTAGCGCTTGCGGTTCTCGGAGACGTTCTTGCCGCCCTCGGTCACGTGCACCACGTCCTGGTCGCCGAGGTAGAGCCAGCACACCGGGAACTTGAAGTCCGGGTGCGGTCCCTCGCGCATGCCGAGCACGCGCACGTACCAGTCGCGCGTCTTCGCCATGTCGGTGGTCTGCAGCAGGAAATGCTCGATGTGGCTGAGGGGCATGCGCTAACCGACTTTCCCCAGCGCCTGCAGCACGCGCTGCGGCGTGAACGGCATGGTGGCGACGCGCGCGCCGAGCGGCGCCAGCGCGTCGTTGATCGCGTTCATGACCGCGCCCGGCGCGCCCGCGGTGCCCGCCTCGCCCACGCCCTTGGCGCCGAGCTGCGACTGGCGCGTCGGCGTCTCGACGTGCGCGCAGACGATGTCGGGCATCTCGCCGCTCATCGGCACCAGGTAATCGGCCATGCTGCCGTTGAGCAGCTGGCCGTCGGGGCCGTACAGGCATTCCTCGTACAGCGCCGCGCCGATGCCCTGCACCACGCCGCCGCGGATCTGCTCGTCGACCAGCATCGGGTTGACCACCGTGCCCGCGTCCTCGACGCACCAGTGCTTGAGCAGCTTGACGAATCCGGTATCGACGTCGACCTCCACCAGCGACGCCTGGATGCCGTTGGTGAAGGTGAAGCCGTACTGGCGCGGCGTGTAGTGGCGCGTCACGGTGAGCTCGGCCTGGAAATCGACCGGCAGCGTGTCGGGGCGGAAATGGGCGATGCGGCCGAGCTCCTCCAGGGGAAGTTTGGCTTCACGGGTGAGCCGGTTGACGACCTGATTATCTTTTACCTCGAGCTCTTCTTTTCCCGTCTTGAGAATCTGCGAAGCAATTTCCAGAACATTCGCTCGCAAGGCCCTGCCCGCCAGCAGCACGGCTTCGCCGCCGATGCCCGCGCCGCGCGAGGCCCAGGTGCCGCCGCCGTAGGGCGTGACGCCGGTGTCGCCGGTGATGACGCGCACCTTGTCCAGCGTCACCCCGACCGCGCTCGCGGCGATCTGGGCGAAGATGGCGTCGGTCCCCTGCCCCTGCTCGGTGACGCCGCACAGCACCGTCACCATCCCGCTCGGCTCGAGGCGCAGCGTAGCGCCGTCCTGCGCCGAGATGCGCGCGCCGCCGACGCCGTAGAACGCGGGCGAGGGATTGGTCACCTCGATCATCGCCGCCAGGCCGATGCCGCGGAAAATGTTCTTCGCTCTCAGGTCTTGCTGTTCCTTTCTCAGCTCTTCGTATTTCATCAACTGAAGCAAAAGATCAATGCACTTGTGATGCGACAGCTTTTCGAATTTTATTCCTGAAGGGAACGTGTAAGGGTAAGCGTCATCGGGAATCAGGTTCTTCCTCCTGAATTCCGCCGGGTCCATGCCGAGCTGCGCCGCCGCCTTGTCGACGATCGCCTCGGTGAGCGCGACCGCGATCGGGTGGCCCACCGCGCGGTACTGGCAGGTGACGTTCTTGTTGGTGAAGACGACGTGCATGCGCGCGCGGTACTTCTGGTGCCGGTAGGGCCCGCCGGTGAGATTGACGACCTGGTTGCCCTCGATGCCGCTGGTGCGCGGGTAGACCGAGTAGGGCCCGATCGCGGTCAGGTCGTCGAGATCGAAGGCGAGTATTTCCCCGGCCCTGGAAACCGCGATGCTTATCTTTACCCGATGTTCCCGCGCATGGATGTCCGTGGCGAAGGACTCCAGCCGGTCGGCGATGAATTTCACCGGCCGGCGCAGCATCACCGAGAGCGCCGCGGTCGCCATCTCGTCGGGGTAGACGTGCACCTTGATGCCGTACGAGCCGCCGACGTCCTTGGCGATCACGCGCACGCTGCCCTCGGGAATGCCGAGGTGGCGCGCGAAGATGTCCTGCATCATGTGCGGCGCTTGCGTCGAGTGGTACACCGTGAGCGAGTGCTCGGCCGCGTTGTAGTCGGCGAGGATCGAGCGCCCCTCGAGGCAGACGCCTGTGTGACGCCCGAAGTGGTAGGTTTCCTCCACCACGACGTCGGCCTTGGCGAACGCCTCGTCCACCCCGCCCGTGTCGTGCTCGCGCTTGAAGCAAATATTGTCCTTCAACTCTTCATGGATCACTGCATCGCCGCGCAGCGCTGCCTCCATATCCACCACGACCGGAAGCTCCTGCCACTCCGCCTCGATCAGCGCTGCCGCGTCCTCGGCCTGCGCGCGCGTCTCCGCCACCACCGCCGCCACCGCCTCGCCCTGCCAGCAGGCGCGCTCGATGGCGATGGCGTGCTGCGGCGGCGACTTGATTCCCTTCAGGTGCGCGAGCACCCCGACCCAGGGCTTGCAGTATTCCGCCACGGCGCGGCCGTCGAAGACGCCGATGACTCCCGGAGCAGATCTTGCCTTTTCAAGTCCGAGGGCCTTGATCCTTGCATGCGCGTAAGGACTGCGGAAGAACACCGCATGCGCGAGCCTCGGAAACCGGAGATCGTCTACGAAGGCGCCGCGGCCCTGCAGCAGGCGCTGCGCGCCCGGGCGCGGCACGCTCTGGCCGATGTAGCCCTTGTCGGTCTGCGTGCCCGGCGCGTGCAGCGGCAGCTCAGCCCTGCCCATCGAGCGCCTCCTCGACCGCGTCGACGATCGCCTGGTATCCCGTGCAGCGGCAGTAATTGCCGGACAGGTGATTCCTGATTTCCGCTCGCGAAAGCTTTCCCTTCCGGCGCACGAGATCCTGCGCGGCCATCAGCATGCCCGGCGTGCAGAAGCCGCACTGCAGCGCATTGCGCTCATGGAACGCCTTCTGCAGGCCGGCGAGCTCCCGCGAATCCGAAAGTCCCTCGACCGTCTCGACGCGGCAGCCGTTCGCCTGCACCGCGAGCATCAGGCAGCCGCGCACGATCTCGCCGTTCACGCGCACGGTGCACGCGCCGCAGACGCCGTGCTCGCAGCCCACGTGCGAGCCGGTCAGGCCGAGATCCTCGCGCAGGAAGTCGACCAGGTGCTGGCGCGGCTCGACGCGCCGGCTGACCTGCGCGCCGTTCACCGTCAATGCGATGTCGAGAGCATGTTCCATGCGCGCTCCAGCAGCACTCCCGCGAGATGCAGCTTGGTTGAGGAAGAGTGGCAGAGGTCGGGCGAGGGGTTCAGGTTGCCGGCGAGGAAGGCTTTCGCTTGCTCTTTTGCGGAGAAACCCTGCAGCACGAAAGGCGTGGCAGCAACCCCGAAAAACACGATTCTCGCGTTGTGCGCCGCCAGACCGACAATCGCGTAGTCGCCCTGCCGGCGGGCGAGCTCCAGGAAGCAGTACCTGTCGGTCGCTCGAAGCGCGGGAAATTCCGCGGCGACCAGCAGCTCGTCCGCCTTCAATTCCGTTTCGAACAGCCCCTTGAAGAATTCGGACGCCTTGACCCGCCTTTCACCTTGCAAGCTTTGCAAAACGAAAACCGCATCGAGAGCCACCGCGCAGGCGGGGTACTCGGCCGCGGGGTCGGCGAGCGCGAGGCTGCCGCCCAGCGTGCCGCGGTTGCGGATCGCGGGATGGGCGATGTGCGCCGCCGCCCG
>JACOVA010000071.1 GCA_016177575.1 Betaproteobacteria bacterium | reverse complement strand
TGCGGCCTGGCGTGGACGGTGGCGCTCGCCGGGCCGCGCGCGTTCATCGGCAGGGAAGCGCTGCTGATCCGCGTTCCCGCGCAGCGCATGCTCGGCCTGGTGCTCGAGGAACGCGGCGGCGTGCTGCGCGCGCACCAGCCGGTGCGCGCCGCGCACGGCGAGGGCGTGATCACGAGCGGCAGCTTCTCGCCCACGCTCGGCGCCTCGATCGCGCTCGCACGCCTGCCCGCGGCGAGCCGGCCGGGCGAGCGCGTGCAGGTCACGGTGCGCGAGCGCGCGCTCGCGGCGCGCCTGGTGCAGCCGCCTTTCGTGCGGCACGGAAAAATCCTCGTCTGAACGACATCCAGCGGAGAGTCCCCATGCAGATCCCCGAAGCCCTGCGCTACACCGCCAGCCACGAGTGGGTGCGGCGCGAAGCCGATGGCACGCTCGCCGTCGGCATCACCGACCATGCCCAGGACTCCCTCGGCGAGCTGGTGTACATCGAGCTGCCGGAGGCCGGGCGCCGCCTGGCCGCCGGGGAAGCCTGCGCGGTGGTGGAGTCGGTCAAGGCGGCCGCCGATGTCTATGCGCCCGTCGCCGGCGAAGTCGTGGCGCGCAACGACGCGCTCGCCGCAGCCCCGGGCGAGCTCAACAAGGACCCCTATGCAGCCTGGCTGTTCAGGCTCAAGCCGGCAGCCGGCGCCGCGCTGGAGCAACTCATGGACGCGCAGGCCTACCGCAACAGCTTCAGCCAGGCCTGAAGGAGAAGCGCAATGACGCTCGAAGAGCTGCTCGACGCGCGGGCGTTCTGCGCGCGCCACATCGGGCCCGATGCGCGCGACGAGCGCGCGATGCTGGAGCTCCTCGGCCTGCCGTCGCTCGAGGCTCTGATCGACGAGGCCCTGCCGCGCTCGATCCGGCAGGCCGCGCCGCTCGCGCTGCCGCCGCCGCGCGGCGAAGCCGAAGCGCTCGCCGAGCTGCGCGCGCTCGCCGCGCGCAACCAGCTGTGGCGCAACTACATCGGCATGGGCTACTGCGCGACGCATACCCCGCCGGTGATCCAGCGCAACGTGCTCGAGAATCCGGGCTGGTACACGCCGTACACGCCCTATCAGGCCGAGATCTCGCAGGGCAGGCTCGAGGCGCTGCTCGCCTTCCAGCAGATGCTGATCGATCTCACCGGCCTGCCGGTGGCGAACGCCTCGCTGCTCGACGAGGCGACGGCCGCCGGCGAAGCGATGGGATTGATCCAGCGCAGCACGAAGAGCGCCGGGAAATCCTTCTTCCTGGACGAGCGCTGCCACCCGCAGGTCATCGCCGTGGTGCGAACGCGCGCGCGCTGGCTCGGCATCCCGCTGCTCGTGGGGGATGCGGCGCACGGGCTCGACCCGGCGCGCGTCTTCGGCGCGCACCTGCAGTATCCCTGCACCCACGGTCGCATCGACGACTGGTCGGAGCTGATCGGCCGCGTGCACGCCGCCGGGGGCCTGGTCTCCCTCGGCGTCGATCCGCTCGCGCTGGTGCTGCTCAAGGCGCCGGGCGCGCTCGGCGCCGACATTGCCGTGGGCTCGGCGCAGCGCTTCGGCGTGCCGCTCGGCTACGGCGGTCCGCACCCGGGATTCCTCGCCGCGCGCGAGAGCCTGCTGCGCCAGATGCCGGGGCGCATCGTCGGCGTCGCGCGTGACGCCGCCGGCAGTCCCGCCTTGCGCATGGCGCTGCAGACGCGCGAGCAGCACATCCGGCGCGAGAAGGCGACCAGCAACATCTGCACCTCGCAGGTGCTGCTCGCCAACGTGGCCGCCTTCTACGCGATCTGGCACGGGCCGGACGGCTTGCGGCGCATCGCGCTGCGCACCCACCTGATGGCGCGGCTGCTCGCCGCTGCGCTCGCCCCCGAGTCGGCGGCGTTCTTCGACACCCTCACCTGGCGCGCGGACGCCGCCGCGGTGCGTGCGCGCGCCGAGGAAAGACGCATCAATCTGCGCTACCTCGGCCCGCAGCGCGTGGGCGCGACGCTGGACGAGACCACCACGCTCGGCGACGTCGCCGATCTCGCCTGGGCGCTGACCGGCGCGCCGTTCGACGCCGCCGCGCGCGCGCGCTCGCTGTCCACCGGTCCGGACGCGATTCCCGCCGCGCTGCGCAGAAGCGGCCCGATCCTCTCGCACCCCGTGTTCCACCGCTGCCGCAGCGAGACCGAGATGCTGAGGTATCTCAAGCGGCTGGAGAACCGCGATTACTCCCTGGTGCACGGCATGATCCCGCTCGGCTCCTGCACCATGAAGCTCAACGCCGCGGCCGAAATGGCGCCGATCTCGTGGGCGCAGTTTGCCGACGTGCACCCGTTCGCGCCGCGCGAGCAGGCCGCGGGCTTCCACGCCATGCTCGCCGACGTCGGCGGCGCGCTCGAGGCGATCACCGGCCTGCCGCACATGACGCTGCAGCCCAACTCGGGCGCCAACGGCGAATACGCCGGGCTGGTGACGATCCGCAACTACCACGCCGCGCGCGGCGAGAGCGGCCGCGACGTGTGCCTGATCCCCTCCTCGGCGCACGGCACCAACCCCGCCTCGGCGCACATGGCGGGGCTGCAGGTCGCGGTGGTGGCCTGCGACGCGCACGGCAACGTGCACGTCGGCGATCTCGAGGCGAAGATCGCGCAATACGGCGCGCGCATCTGCGCGCTGATGCTGACCTATCCTTCCACCCACGGGGTGTTCGAGGAGGCGGTGCGGGCGATCTGCGAGCGCGTCCATGGCGCGGGCGGACAGGTTTACCTCGACGGCGCGAACCTGAACGCGCTGGCGGGCCTGTCACGCGTCGGCGATTTCGGCGCCGATATCTGCCACATCAACCTGCACAAGACGTTCTGCATCCCGCACGGCGGCGGCGGCCCCGGCATGGGTCCGCTCGCGGTCGCGGCGCACCTCGCGCCGTTCCTGCCTGCGCACCCGGTGGTCGACGAGCAAGGACTTGCGCAGGCCAACGGCACGGTGAGCGCCGCGCCCTGGGGCAGCGCGCTGATCGTGGCGGTGTCGTGGATGTATCTGCGCATGATGGGCGCCGCGGGCGTGCGGCGCGCGACCGAAATCGCGATCCTGAGCGCCAACTACGTGGCCGCGCGCCTCAAGCAGCACTGGCCGGTGCTCTACGTCGGCGCGCGCGGCCGCAACGCGCACGAGTGCATCTTCGACCTGCGCGCGCTCAGGGAGCGCTACGGCGTCAGCGCCGAGGACGTCGCCAAGCGCCTGATGGACTACGGCTTGCACGCGCCCACGCTGTCCTTCCCGGTGCATGAGACGCTGATGTTCGAGCCCACCGAGAGCGAGTCCAAGGCCGAGCTGGACCGGTTCTGCGAGGCGATGATCGCCATCCGCGGCGAGCTGGAAAGAATCGCCTCGGGCGCCTGGCCGCGCGACGACAACCCGATCCGCAATGCGCCGCACACGGCCGGGGAGCTGGCCGGCGAGTGGCGCCACCCGTACACGCGCGAGCAAGCCGCGTATCCGCTGCCAGGGCTGCGCGCGGGAAAGTACTGGCCGCCGGTGAAGCGCGTGGACCAGGTGTACGGCGATCGGCATTTCTTCTGCGCCTGCCCGCCGCCGGAAGACGACGCAGCCGGGCCGCAGCGCGCGCTGGCGCGCTAGCGCGCCCCACTTGACGCCGATCAACGGTTTGCAGGGGTGGCGCGGGCAGCAGGACGTGTAAAATCCCAGCGTCCCTCCGGAGAACCCCCTCAATGAGCGAAGCGGCCTCGTATTCCGTTCGCGACGGCGTCGCCGTCATCACTCTCAACAATCCGCCGGTGAACGGCCTGGGCAGCGTGCTGCGCCCGGGAATCATGCAGGGAATAAAGAACGCCGACACCGACGCCGCGGTCAAGGCGCTGGTGATCATCGGCTCGGCCAAGGCGTTCTCCGGCGGCGCGGACATCCGCGAGTTCAACACCCCCAAGATGAACGTCCCGCCCTCGCTGCCCGAGATCAACGACGCGCAGGACCAGTGCTCCAAGCCGATGATCGCGGCCATCGGCGGCTTCGCCCTCGGCGGCGGGCTGGAGCTCGCGCTCGGCTGCCACTACCGCGTCGCGCTGCCGAAGAGCCAGCTCGGCCTGCCGGAGGTGAAGCTGGGGCTGCTGCCCGGCTCGGGCGGCACGCAGCGGCTGCCGCGCGTGGTCGGCGCGGCGCAGGCGGTGCAGATGATGACCACCGGCAATCCGGTGCCGGCGGAAAAGGCGCTCGGCCTCGGCCTGGTCGACGAAATCGTGCAAGGGGATCTGCTGGAAGGCGCGATTTCCTTTGCCAGGAAATTGCTGGAACAGAAGAAAGGACCGCGGCGCATACGCGACCAGAGCGTGAAGATCGACGGCGACCCGAAAGCGTTCTTCGACAAGGCGCGCGCCGAGGTCGGCAAGGCCTCGCGCGGCTTCCCGGCGCCGCTCGAGATCGTCGCCTGCGTAGAGGCGGCGGCGACCAAGCCCTTCGACGAGGGCCGCAGGGAGGAGCGCGAGCGCTTCAAGTTTCTCGTCGAGAGCAACGAGTCGATGGCCTTGCGGCACATGTTCTTCGCCGAGCGCCAGACGACGAAGATTCCCGACGTGCCCGAGGACACGCCGACGCGCGAGATCAGGCGCGCGGCAGTGATCGGCGCGGGCACCATGGGCGGCGGCATCGCCATGAACTTCGCCAACGCCGGCATCCCCGTTTCCCTCATGGACGTGACCGACGAGGCGGTCAGGAAGGGCTTCGAGAAGATCAGGGGCAACTATGCGGCGACCGTGTCCAAAGGGCGCCTGAAGCAGGAGGAAATGGATAAGAGAATCGCCTTGATAAAGACAACGACAAGACTGGAAGATGCAAGGGACGCGGACATCGTGATCGAGGCGGTGTTCGAGCGCATGGACGTCAAGCAGGACATGTTCCGCAAGCTCGACGCGATCGCCAAGCCCGGCGCGATCCTCGCCACCAACACCTCGACGCTGGACGTCAACGCGATCGCCGCGGTGACCAAGCGGCCGCAGGACGTGATCGGCACGCATTTCTTCTCGCCCGCCAACGTGATGCGCCTGCTCGAGGTGGTGCGCGGCGCCAAGACCGGCAAGGACGTGCTCGCCACGACGATGAAGCTCGGCAAGACGATCAAGAAGGTGCCGGTGGTCTCGGGCGTGTGCGACGGCTTCATCGGCAACCGCATGGTCGAGAAGTACGGCCAGCAGTCGCTGTTCCTGATCGACGAGGGCTGCACGCCGCAGCAGGTAGACGCCGCGGCGTACCAGTGGGGCATGGCGATGGGGCCGCTCGCGATGGGCGACATGGCGGGACTGGACATCGGCTGGGAGATCCGCAAGCGCCGCTACCTCGAGCGGCCGAACTTCATCTACTCGAAGGTCGGCGACCGCGTCTGCGAGCTCGGCCGCTACGGCCAGAAGACGGGCAAGGGATGGTACCGCTACGAGCTGCCGAACCGGACTCCGATTCCGGATCCGGAGGTGGAAGAAATAATCAACAAATACAGGGCCGAAAACAACATCAAGACCCGCTCGATCTCCGAGGAGGAGATGGTCGAGCGGCTGATCTACGCGCTCGTCAACGAGGCCGCGTACATCCTCGAGGAGGGCATCGCGCTGCGGGCGTCGGATGTCGACATGGTCTACCTGACCGGCTACGGCTTCCCCGCCTGGCGCGGCGGGCCGATGTTCTACGCCGACACGGTGGGCCTGGACAAGGTGCTGGCGGCGATCGAGCGGTTCCAGAAGGGCTACCGGGGCGATGCGTGGAAGCCCGCGCCGCTGCTGGTCAGGCTCGCCAGGCAAGGCGGGAAGTTCAACGGATAGGAGGATTGCCATGACCGACGCAGTGATCGTTGCAACCGCGCGCACGCCGCTGTGCAAGAGCTGGCGCGGCGCGCTCAACATGACCCACGGCGCCAAGCTCGGCGGGCACGTGGTGCACGCGGCGCTCGAGCGCGCGAAAGTGGAGCCGCAGGAGATCGAGGACGTGATCATGGGCTGCGCCATGCCCGAAGGCGCGACCGGCAGCAACATCGCGCGCCAGATCGCGATCCGCGCCGGCTGCCCGGTCACGGTCGCCGGCGTCACCGTCAACCGCTTCTGCTCCTCCGGATTGCAGACCATCGCCATGGCGAGCCAGCGCGTGCTCGCGGGCGAGGCGGGCATTTTCGCCGCCGGCGGCGTCGAGTCGATCTCGCTGGTGCAGAACGAGTCGAACAAGCACCACGCCCAGGACGAGTGGCTGCACCGCCACAAGCCGGAGGTCTACTGGCCGATGCTGCAGACCGCGGAGTACGTGGCGAGGAAATACGGCATCCCGCGCGAAGCGCAGGACCGCTACGGCGCCGAGAGCCAGCAGAGGGCGGCGAAGGGCCGCGCCGAGGGCAAGTTCAAGGACGAGATCGTGCCGATCACGACCAAGATGAAGGTGATCGACAAGAACACCAACGTCGAGTCGATGAAGGAGGTCACCGCAGAGCACGACGAGGGCATCCGTCCCGACACCACCTACGAGGGCGTGTCGCAGATCAAGCCGGCGATCGAGGGCGGCGTGGTCGCCGCGGGCAACGCCAGCCAGTTTTCGGATGGCGCCTCGGCGGCGATCGTGATGAGCGACAAGGAGGCGGCCAAGCGCGGCCTGAAGCCCCTGGGCGTGTTCCGCGGCTTCGCGGTGGCGGGCTGCGAGCCCGGCGAGATGGGCATCGGGCCGGTGTTTGCGGTGCCGAAGCTGCTCGAGCGCACCGGCAAGAAGGTGGCCGACATCGACCTGTGGGAGCTGAACGAGGCCTTCGCGGTTCAGGTGCTCTACTGCCGCGACCGGCTCGGCATCCCGCCCGAGCGGCTGAACGTCGACGGCGGCGCGATCGCCGTAGGCCATCCCTACGGCATGAGCGGCGCGCGGCTGGTCGGCCATGCGCTCATCGAAGGGCGCCGCCGCGGCGCGAAGCTCGTCGTCGTCACCATGTGCATCGGCGGCGGCATGGGGGCGGCGGGCCTGTTCGAGATCGTTTCGTAGGAATCCCCCTACCGGAGGTAGCCGGAACCCGACACCGAATCGAGTGCTCCGCCGATAGCGCCGCGCTCGCGGCCGGCGCAGGATGCCTCCAGCACAAGGAGGCATGATGACCCTCGACGACGTATACGGCAGCGACCGCGACCGCTTCCCGCTCGAGCAGGAGGCGCTGGACTGGGACGAGGAAGACCTCGGATTGACCTGGGACGAAACCGAGGTCGAGCGCATCGCCAGCCAGCTCGGCGCCAGGCGCGGCGGCCCCCACTAACCCCGACTCCTCCCAAGCCGGCCGCTCCTCCTAGGGGGCGGATCCTCCGGCTTGTCCTCCTCGCCGGCTCTCGCAGCCGGCTTTTTTTTCGCTGCGGCGGGCGCGTATAAACTAGGCGCATGAAAATCGCCGTCGTCGGGACCGGAGCCATGGGCTCCGTGTATGCCGGGCTGCTCGCCTCCGCCGGGCACGAGGTCTGGGCGATCGACACCTGGCAGGAGCACGTCGAGGCGATGCGCGCGCAGGGCCTGCGCGTGGAAGGCGCATCGGGCGACAGGACGGTGAGGATCAATGCTTCGGTAAGCTCAAGTGAAGCCGGACCCTGTGATCTGGTCATCATCGCCACCAAGGCGATGCAGGTCGCCGAGGCGGCCGAGTCGGTGAAACCGCTGCTCGGCAAGGACACCCCGGTGCTCTCGATTCAGAACGGGCTGGGCGGGCCGGACAGCGCGGCGAGCGTGCTCGGACGCGAGCGCGTCGTGGTCGGCGTGGTCGGCGGCTTCGGCGCCTCGATGAAAGGCCCCGGGCACGCGCACCACAACGGCATGGAGCTGGTGCGCCTGGGCGAGTTCGGCGGCCCGATCACCCCCCGCCTGAAGAGCATCGAGGCGCTCTGGAGCGGCGCCGGGTTCCGCGTCAGGCTGTTCGACGACATCGACCAGCTGGTGTGGGAAAAGCTGATCTGCAACTGCGCCTACTCGGGCCCGTGCGCGATCGCCGAGTGCACCACGGGCGAGGTGATGGCCGACCCGGATCTCTCGCGCGTCTCCGCGGCGTGCGCCACCGAGGCCTACGTAGTCGCGTCGCAGAGAAAGATCAAGCTCGCCTTCGACGATCCGGTCGCTTACGTGCGCGATTTCGGCTCCAAGATCCCGAAGGCGCGCCCCTCGGTGCTGCTCGACCTGCTCGCCGGCCGCAAGTCCGAGATCAGCGTCATCAACGGCTCGATCCCGCGGGTGGCGAAGGAGCTCGGCCTCGCGGCGCCGGTGAACGAGGCGATCACCGCGCTGGTGCGGGCGAAGGAAAGGCGCCTCGGCCTGGGCTAGTTGGCATCGACCCGGAGACCGGGCACTACTACGACGACACGCGGCGCTACGTCGACTCGATCGAGTGGCTGGGGGCCGCGGAGCGGGAGAAGATCTTCTTTCGCAACGTGAGCCGCGTCTACCCGCGCTTCGGGCGGGCGCGCTGAGCCGCTCAGGCCGCGGCGAGCGCCATGCGGGCTATTGTGCCGCGATCAGGCTGGCGAGCAGATCCGGATCCTTGCGCAGCCGCTCGGAGGCCCCGTCGTAGACGATGCGGCCCCGGTCCATCACCACGGTGCGCTCGGCGAAATCGAGCGCGACGCGGCTGTTCTGCTCCACCAGCACGATCGAGAGCCCGCCGGCGGCGCGCAGCCGCGCGAGCACCTCGGCGAGCGCCTGCACGATCACCGGTGCGAGCCCCTCGGTCGGCTCGTCCATCAGCAGCACCGAGGGATTGGTCAGGAGCGCGCGCGCGATGGCGAGCATCTGCTGCTCGCCGCCCGAGAGCTGGCTGCCGCCGTGCTCGAGCCGCTCGCGCAGGTGCGGAAAGAGCTCGAACACACGCTCCCCGGTCCAGTGCCCGGGGCGCGCGCCGAGCTCGAGGTTCTCGCGCACCGAGAGCGAGGGAAAGATCTCGCGCTCCTGCGGCACGTAGGCGAGGCCCGCGAGCGCGCGCCGGTACGCGGACGCGCGCTCGATGCGCACGCCGCGCAACTCGATGCGCCCCGCGTGCAGCGTCGTGTGTCCCATCACCGTCTCGAGCAGCGTCGACTTGCCCACGCCGTTGCGCCCGATGATGGACAGGCTCTCGTCGGCGCCGAGCGCGAGGTCCACCGCCTCGAGCACGTGCGTCTCGCCGTAGCCCGCCGTCACGCCCGCGAGCCTGAGTGCCTCAGGCATCGAGCGCGCTCCCCAGGTAGACCGCTCGCACCTCGCGGTTGGCGGCGATTTCGGCGGGGCTCCCTTCGGCGAAGACCGCGCCGCTCACCATGACGGTGATGCGTCGGGCGAAGCGGAACACGAGGTCCATGTCGTGCTCGATGATGAGCACCGCGATGTCCGCGGGCAGCGCCGCGATGGCGTCGAGCAGGATGTGGCTCTCGGCGCTGGGGATGCCTGCGGCGGGCTCATCGAGCAGCAGCACGCGCGGCTTGAGGCCGAGCGCGATCGCGAGCTCCACCAGGCGCTGCCGCCCGTAGGGGAGCTCGGCGACGCGCCGGCCCGCGTCCCCCTGGAGCCTCAGCATCTCGAGCAGGCGCGAGGCCTCGCCGATCACGTCGGCGCGCTTGCCCGCGGGGCGCAGCATCGAGCCGCCCACGCCCAGGCGCTCGGCGACCGCGATGCACACGTTCTCGAGCACGGTGAGGCCGCGGAACAGCTGGTTGATCTGGAACGTGCGGGCGAGGCCCCGCTTGACCCGCTTCGCCTGCGCGAGCCCCGCCAGGTCGTCCCCCTCGAGCAGCACGCTGCCGCGCGAGGGCTGCAGCGCGCCGGTCAGCAGATTGACGAGCGTGGTCTTGCCGGCGCCGTTCGGGCCGATGAGCGCGTGGCGCGCGCCGCGCTCCAGGCGAAAGTCGATGTCGCGCGCCACCTCGAGCGCGCCGAAGCTCTTGCACAGCCCGCGCGTCTCCAGCAGCGGCGCTCTCACGCCGCCCTCCGCCCGCCGAGCCGCCGGTGCAGCGACGCGGCGATGCCGAGAATGCCGTTGCGCGCGTACAGCGCCACCGCCATCAGCGCCAGCCCCAGGCCGAGCTGCCAGGCGGTGGGATAGGCCTTGGCGAGCGCGTGCTCGAGCAGCAGGTAGGCGAGCGCACCCACGAAGGCCCCGTAGAGGCGCCCGTAGCCGCCCAGGATCAGGATGATGAGCACGCCCGCGGCGCGATCGAGCCCGAGCACCGCAAGGTTGACGAAGGCGTTCGCCTGAGTGAAGAGCCCGCCTGCGACGCCCGCGAGCGCAGCCGAGATCGCATAGGCGAGCACCAGGCGCGCGCGCACCGGCGCGCCCACCGCGTGCATGCGCAGCAGGTTCTCGCGGATTCCGGTGAGGCTCTGCCCGAAGGGCGAATACACCAGCACCCGCACCACCACGAAGCACGCGAAGAGCACCGCGAGCGCATACAGGTACTGCGAGCGGAAGAACAGCACGTCGAACGGGAAGATGCCCAGCAGCGGCTGGAACCCGAGGCCCGGCATGCCGTCGAATCCGCCCGTGTAGCGCGCGCCCATGTTCGCGGCCTCCTCGAGCAGCGCCATGGTGCACAGCGTCAGCATGAGCAGCGTCAGGCCGTGCGTGCGCAGCAAGACCAAGCCGCTCGCCAGCCCGATCGCGCCCGCGACCAGCGCGGCGGCCGCGAGGCTCGAGAGCGGCTCGTTCCAGCCCAGGTGCTGCGCGAGCATGCCCACGGTGTAGGCGCCGGCGCCGAAGAACGCCGCGTGGCCGAGCGTGACGATGCCGGCGTAGCCGAGCACGAGATCGAGCGAGAGCGCAAACAGCACGGTGATCAGGAGCTGGGTGCCGAACGCGAGGTGGTTCGGGAAGACAAAGAAGGCCGCGAGCGCCGCCGCCCAGGGCAGCGCCTCCCATGCCCTCAGGCGGTGACGCCCCGCGAGCTCGAGCACCGCCCTCATGCGGTGCGCTTCCCGAACAGGCCCTGCGGCCGCCACAGCAGCAGCGCGAGGGTGAGCGCGTAGATGAACATTGCGCCGCCCTTGGGAAAGTAGATCTTGAGCACGAAGTCGAGCACGCCGATGAGCAGCGCGGAGAAGAACACGCCCGTGACCCTGCCCAGGCCGCCGACCGCGACTACGATGAGGAAGTAGGCGAGGTAGCGCAGCGGGTACTGCGGATCGAGCCCGAGAATTTCGGCGCCGATGCCGCCGCCCACGGCCGCGAGCCCGCTGCCGATCGCGAACGTCACCGTGAAGAGGCGCTGCACGTCCACGCCGAGCGACTCCGCCATGCGCCGGTTGTCCACCGCGGCGCGGATCCTGGCGCCGTAGCGGGTGCGCTCGAAGCCAAGCCAGAGCGCGAGCGCGAGCACGACGCCCGCGACGATCACCGCCACGCTGTAGCTGCGGTACTTGATGAAACCGAGGTCCGCCTGCCCGCGCAGCCACTCCGGCAGCACGAGCGTCTGCGTCTCGGGGCCCACCGCGAGCGTGACCGAGGCGATCATCACGAACGCGAGCCCGATCGTGAACAGCACCTGGTCGAGCTCGCTGGCGCGGTACAGGCGCGCGTACAGCAGGCGCTCGAGCACCACCGAGAGCGCCGCCACCGACGCGAAGCCGAGCGCGAGCGCCGCCGGGAACGGCAGGCCCCACTCCCGCATGGAAAGCGCGATCGCGTAGCCGCCCAGCATCGCGAAGCCGCCGTGGGCGAGGTTGACGAAGCCCATCAGGCCCAGAGTGACCGACAGGCCCACCGAGACGATGAACAGGACCATCCCGGCGGCAAAGCCGCCGAGGAGAACGCTGGCGACGTCCATGAAAAAAACCGCCGCCCGTCAGCTTGCGGCGGGCGGCGGCTCGAGCCTTGCGCGTCGCTGTGTGCCGGCGGCTACTTGCCGCACCGGTCCACCCTGAGCTCCTTGCACATGTCCTTGACCGCGGGGATGGTGCCGATGTTCTTCTGCACCAGGCGCCCGCCGCTCTTGGTGAGCTCGCTCAGGTACTCGTTCATGACGATGTCGCGCGTCCTCGGGTCGATCGAGATCGGGCCGCGCGGGCTGTCGAACTTCCAGCCCCTGAGCGAGTTGATGAAGCTGTCGGCGTCGAGCTTGCCCTTGTTGGCGCGCACCCCGTGCGCGATCGCCGCCATGCCGTCGTAGCCCTGCACCGCCATGAAATCGGGCGTCGAGTCGGCTCCGTACTCCTTCTTCCAGGCTGCCACCAGGCGCTTGTTGGCGGGGTTGTCGAGATTGGCGTTGTAGTGGTGCACCGTGATCAGGCCCACCGCAGCGTCGCCCATCGACTGCAGCTTGGTGTCCTGGGTGATGTCGCCCGGGCCGATGAGGCGGATGCCCGCCTGCTTCATGCCGAGCGCGCCGTAGGTCTTCATGACGCCGACCGCGTGGTCGCCCGCGGGCACGAAGACGAAGAACACGTCGGGCTTGCGGTCCTTGGCGCGCTGGAAGAACGGCGTGAAATCCGGCACCTTGCCCGGACCGCCCATCGGGATCTCGTCGATCACCTTGCCGCCCGCGGCTTCGAACGCGGTCTTGAACGCGATCAAGCTGTCCTTGCCCGGCGGATAGTCGGTGTAGCCCACCACCGCGGTCTTCGCCTTCATCATCTTCGCGGCGGCGTCACCCATCGCGTGCCCGGCGTGCCACATCGAGAACGAGACGCGCGCGATCACCGGAGAGAGATTCGTGATCCAGGCGGTGCCCGCGTTCATGATGAGGAAGGGCTTCTTCGCCGCGGTGACCACCGGCTCCATGGCGATGGCGTTCGAGGAATAGATCACGCCGGTGATGATGTCCACCTTGTCCTGCGTGATCAGCTCCTGGGCCGCGGTCTTGGCGTCCGCCCCGCCCGGGTTCTTGGCGTCGCGCTTGACGAGCTCGACCTTGTAAGGCGCGAAGGCATTCGGGTTGAGCTTCACGAACATCTGCATGCCGCGGTCGATCTGCTGCGCGAATTCCGCGCCGACCCCGGTGTAGGTCAGAACGACGCCGATCTTGACCGTCTGCGCGGTCGCCCCCGCGGCAAACGCGGCGAGCGATGCTGCGGCGAACAACGAAACGAGCCTGGATCTCATGCTCCCCTCCTCGAGTCCGCGGCGGGCGCCGCAGGAGCGGTAATATGGACAGATTATAGAATTGGGTCAAGGAGGCGACACGCCATGCTGCAGGAACGCGTTCCAGACCTCGCCAAGTTCGTCGAGCCCGACCGCGTGCGGCGCGAGGTGTACGTGGATCCCGCGATCTTCGAGCTCGAGATGCAGCGCATCCACGAGCGCTACTGGATCTACTGCGGCCACGAGACCCAGGTGCCCAGGCCGGGCGACTACTACACCGTGCAGATCGGGCGCCAGCCCATGCTCATGGTGCGCGGCAAGGATCGCAAGCTGCACGTCCTCTACAACCGCTGCCCGCACCGCGGCAACATGATGTGCGGCGACCGGCACGGCAACACGGGCGAGTTCTTCCGCTGCTCGTACCACGCCTGGACCTTCCGGCACGACGGCGCCTTGCGCTCGATCCCGATGATGGAGTCGGGCTACGCGGGGACCCGCTTCGGCAAGGACAACCCGGACTGCAGCATGAAGCGCGCGGCGCGCGTGGAGTCCTACCGCGGCTTCGTCTTTGCGAGCCTCGCCACGAACGGCCCGGGACTGCTGGAATTCCTCGGCGAGTCGAGGATCGCCTTCGACGACATGTGCGACCGGGCCCCCGAGGGCGAGGTCGAGATCGTGCCCAACTGCTTCCGCGTCATCCAGCGCTCGAATTGGAAGATCTTCCTCGAGAACCAGCTCGATGCGCTGCACCCGTCGGTGGTGCACCAGTCCACCGGCCGCGCCGCGATGGACGTCGAGAGCCGGATCAAGAAGCAGACCGGCCAGGCGCCGCTCTCCTACCACATGCTCTCGGCGTTCGCCGCGGTGACCATCGAGAAGTGGGACGGGTTCCAGACGCTCAACTACCCGTACGGCCACTGCATCCTCACGGGCTACATGGGCCTCAGGCCCAAGGACCCGGACACGCTCGCCTACGAGAAAGTGATGCAGAAGGCCTACGGGAAGAAGAGGATGGAGGAGATCCTCGGGGTCAACATTCACCACGTGCTGATCTACCCCGGGCTCTCGGTGCAGTCGGCGTTGCAGCAGCTGCGCGCGGTGCGCCCGCTGGGGGTGGACCGCACGCTCACCGAAATCTGGCACTTCCGCCTCAAGGGCGCGCCCGAGCCGATCTACCGGCGCTCGCTCGCCTACTACAACCTGGTCAATTCTCCCGCCACCCTGATCAACGCCGACGACCTGGAGAACTTCTGGAAGTGCCACCAGGGGCTGGCCTCCGACGGCGGCGACTGGGTCACGTTCGGCCGGCACTTCGGGCGCGACCTGGACAACGGAAGCGTGGTCGAGACCGGTCCGAACATGGGAACGTCGGAGGCGCCCATGCGCAACCAGATGAAGGCCTGGGCGAAGTACATGCAAGCGGCGGCATGAAGACGCAGCATCAGGTCGAGCAGTTTCTCTATCGGCAGGCGGAGCTGCTCGATGCCAAGCAGTGGCAGGAGTACATCGACCTCTTCGCCGCCGACGGCGTCTACTGGGTGCCCGCGGACCCCGCGCACAAGACCTGGGAGGGCATGCCCGCGATCTTCGCCGAAGACAAGAACCTGATGACGGTGCGCATGCAGCGGGTGCTGCACCCGGACGCCTGGTCGCAGCGGCCGATGTGGGCCACCAACCACGTCGTCTCCAACGTCGTCATCGAGAAGACGGGGGCGAATGGCGACGTTCACGTGCGCTCGCGCTTTCACATGCTGGAGCTGCGTCGCGACGACGTGCGCCACTTCGCCGGGTCCTACCGGCACCACCTGAAGAAGACGAAGGACGACTACCGCATCAAGCTGCAACGCGTGGACATGACCAACGCGCAGGCGGCCTACGATTACGTGCTGCAGGTCTGGGTCTAGCGTCGTGCCGCTCGTCAAGCGCCTCGCCGAGCTGGCGGACGAAATGACCGCCTGGCGGCGCGACATCCACGCGCACCCGGAGCTCGGCTTCCAGGAGCAGCGCACCTCGGATTTCGTCGCCGCGCAGCTGCAAGCCTTCGGCGTCGAAGTACATCGCGGCATCGGCAGGACCGGCGTCGTCGGCGTGCTGCGCTGCGGGTCGTCCGGGCGCACGCTCGGGCTGCGCGCGGACATGGATTGCCTGCCGATCGAGGAACAGAATTCTTTTGCATACAAATCGAAACACAGTGGGCGCATGCACGCCTGTGGCCACGACGGCCACACGACCATGCTGCTCGGCGCGGCGAAGTACCTCGCCGAGTCGCGCGATTTCGACGGCACGGTGAATTTCGTATTCCAGCCGGCCGAGGAAGGGCTCGGCGGCGCCAAAGCCATGGTTGAGGACGGGCTGTTCAGGCGCTTCCCCTGCGAGGCGATCTTCGGCATGCACAACCGCCCAGGCATGCCGCTCGGCAGGTTCGCGGTGCGCTCGGGGCCGATGATGGCGGGCGGCGCTTTCTTCGACATCGACATCGAGGGGCGCGGTGCGCACGGCGCGCGGCCCGAGGCCGGCATCGATTCGGTGCTGGTGGCGGCGCACGTCACCGCGGCGCTGCAGAGCATCGTCGCGCGCAACGTGCGCCCGGTGGACACGGCGGTGCTTTCGGTGACACAGATCCACGGCGGCAACGCCTACAACGTGATCCCGCAAAGCGCGCGCCTGTCGGGCACCGTGCGCGCGTTCTCCGAGGAGGTCATGCAGCTCATCGGCAGGAATCTCGCGCGCGTCGCCGAGGGCGTCGCCGCGGGCTTCGGCGCGGCGGCGAAGGCCGACTTCCGCGTCATCTTCCCGCCGACCATCAACGACGCCAAGGAAGCGGATTACGCCGCAGGCGTCTGCGCCGACGTGGTGGGCGCCGGCAACGTCAGGCGCGACCCGGCGCTGATCATGGCCTCGGAAGACTTCGCATTCATGCTGAACGAGGTGCCGGGCTGTTACATTAACATCGGCAACGGGGACGGCGAGGGCGCGTGCGAGGTGCACAACCCCTCCTACGACTTCAATGACCGGGCCCTGCCCTACGGCGCCAGTTTCTTCGCGCGCCTGGTCGAGACGCGGTTGGCGAAGTAGCGTCAGGCCGCGCCTTGCGCGCCAGCTCGCAGGCGAGATCGATCGAGACCTTGATCCTGCGTGCCTCGCCCACGTAGGCGCCGAGCGCCTGGCCGGCGCGGCGGCGCAGCGAGTGCACGGCAAGCGGGCTTTCAGCGGCGGCGGAAGGAGGCAATCCAGGTGCGGACGATTTCGGCCGGGGTCTTCTTGCCCGGCTTGTACCAGACCCGCGTCCAGGCGACCGCCCCGAGCAGCGCGAGGCGCAGCAGGCTGCGATCCACGTCAGGCGGCAAAGGCAGCGCATCGATCATGGCGCGTATCCGGGCCTCGTAGGCGTCGCGTTCGGCGATCATGCGTTCTTGCAGGCGCGCCTTGCCGCGGTTGAACATAATCCCGCTCGCCACGGCGTCGATCGCGTTTGCCGAGACAACGCCTTGGATCTGCGCTGTCAGCGCCGCCTGCAGCCGCGCCCATGGATCATCAATCCCATCGATGGCCCGCTCGACCGCCGCGTTCAGCGCCCGGAAGCCTTCCGTATGCAACTGCGCGAAAAGGTCGTCCTTCGAATCGAAGTAGTGGTACATCGACCCTGGAAGGATGCCTGCGGCCTCCGCGACGTCCTGAAGCGTGGTCCCGTCATAGCCCTGCCGCGCAAAAACCCGGGCGGCCACCGTTTGCAGATACTCGCGACGGCCGTTCGCCTTGTCCTTTCCGGCGAGCGCCGCAAGGCTGCGCTTCGCACGCCGCAGCCGTGCATCCTGCGCATCGGTCAGCTTTCCGCCACGCCGGCCACCGAGCGCCGAAAGGCGCTTGTACACCGTTTCGAGGCCGTGCCGCTTCCAGATCGCACGGACGCCGGAGGGCGAAATCCTCATGCCGCGCCGCGTGAGGAGCGCCGCGACGCGGAACTGGCCGAGTAGCGGCGAGCGGCTCGCGAACTTCAGCACAGCGCTTTCCGTACGTTCCATTCGCCCGGCATTCTGCCACGGCGAGTGTCGATCGCCTGCCCCGGCAACCCGCAGGTGAGCCTTAACAAACACACGTTTGACAAGCTCTGATATGCTAGCAGGCGTAGGCTGGTGCGCCGCCGTACACGGTCGACCGAGGAGAACAGAGTGACCGAACGCGATCCGAGTCCCCCGTACAGGCGCATCGCTACCGAGGAGGCCTGGGCGCCGCAGGAGCTGATCCGCCTCTATCGCAAGGAGATCGAGGAAAAGACGATCGGCGATCCGGGGTTCCACAGCCTGTGGGGTTTCTTTTCCGGCACCACGCCGAAGGCCAAAGACCACGGGCGGCGGATGCAGGACCTCGAAGATGAGCGCCTCCGGGACATGGACGCCTCGGGGATCGACATGCAGGTCGTCTCGCTGACTTCGCCCGGCGTGCAGATCTTCGACCCCGCCACAGCGACCTCTCTCGCCACGCGTTTCAACGACGAGCTGGCCGAAGCCATAGCGCGCCACCCATCGCGCTATGTCGGACTCGCAGCCTTCAGCCCGCTTGATCCCGCGAACGCCGCCAAGGAACTTGAGCGCGCGATCAGCAAGCTGGGCATGCGCGGCGGGATCGTCAACTCGCACACGCTCGGCACTTACCTGGACGACGAGCGGTACTGGGATGTCTTCGAGGCGGCCGAAGCGCTCGACGTGCCGATCTACCTGCATCCGCAGACGCCGCCCCCCAATATGATCGAGCCGTTCCTCAAGCGGGGACTGGATGCGGCCGTTTACGGCTTTGCCTGCGAGACCGGACTGCACGCGCTCAGGCTGCTGGTCGCCGGTCTTTTCGACCGCTTTCCGAAGCTGCAGATCATCCTCGGCCACTGCGGCGAGGCGCTGCCTTTCTGGCTATACCGCATCGACTACATGCACGGCCACATCTCGGTCAGCAGGCGCTACCCGCACGTCCATCCCCTCAAACGGAAGGCGAGCGACTACCTGCGCGACAACTTCTACTACACCAGCAGCGGCGTCGGTGCGATCGAGCCGGTGATGTTCGTGCGCGACGTGATCGGCGCCCAGCGGATGATGTACGCGATGGACTACCCCTGGCAGTTCGTGCCCGCCGAGATCGGCGCGCTGGAGCGCATGCCGATCGGCGAAGCGGGGCTGAAGCAGTTCTTCGAAGATAACCCACGCAGGGTGTTCAAGATCGGAGGATCCCCATGAGATTCGCGCTTGCCGCGCTGGGCCTTTGCCTTGCCACGCTCGCTTCGGCCCAGCCGTGGCCATCGAGGCCCATTCGCTACATCGTGCCGTTCCCGCCGGGAGGCAGCTCGGACCTCATCTCGCGCGCGATCGCGCCTCGCCTCGCCGATCGCCTCGGCCAGCCGGTGGTCATCGAGAACAAGCCGGGCGCCGGCGGCATGCTGGGCGTCGACCAGGTGGCGAAGGCCGAGCCCGATGGCCACACCATCGGCCTCGCCGCGGCAGGCGCGCTCTCTTCGAACATCAGCCTCTACCCGAAAATGCCGTTCCACCCCGAGAAGGATCTCGCACACGTCACTCCGCTCGCGATGATCCCCTTCTTCCTCGTCGCGCACCCTTCGCAGGCGCCGACGCTGAAGGCGCTCGTCGATCAAGCGAAGGCGAAGCCCGGCGCGTTGAGCTACGGGCACGGCGGACAGGGCTCCACCATGCACCTCGCCGGCGAGCTTCTCAACATGCTCGGCGGCGTTCGCATCGAGCCGATCCCGTTCAAGGGCAGTGGCCCGACCTCCGCCGCGGTGCTCGGCAACCAGGTGCCGCTCGGCGTGGTCGACGTGCCCTCGTCGCTTTCGAACGTCCGCGCGGGCAAGCTGCGCGCGCTCGCCGTGACCTCGAAGCACCGCGTTGCCGCGGCGCCCGATGTGCCGACGTTCGCGGAGGCCGGCATCCCCGGCTACGAGGCGATCGGCTGGTTCGGCGTCGTGGCGCCGGCCGCCACGCCGCGGCAGATCGTCACGCGCCTCAACGAGGAGATCGCGGCGGCGCTCAAGGTACCGGAGATCCACAAGATCGCGGTCGACGCGGGCACCGAGCCCTTCACCACCTCGTCCGAGGCGTTCTCCCGCATGATCCGCGAGGAGACGATGAAGTGGGCGGAGGTCATCAAGGCCGGGAACATCAAGCTGCAGTGAGGCACCGGCAGCTCGAACCGCATCGTCCGCCGCGCAGTCCTCGACCGGCCTGCGTCGCCGGACGACGCCGGTAAAGGCGGTGCCGGGCTCCTCATCGCCCGGCAAAGTAAACGAATACCCCGCCCTCTTCGGAGGACCAGGGGTAGTGCGCGATACAATCCCGCCGTCCGTCGTTTTCCGCGACGCCATCATGCCGCCCCTCCTTCTTCGCGCTGTTCGACCGGCTGAGGCGGGAGCGTGTGATCCCCCACTGACGCTTAGCACCGACCAGACGCCGTCCGAGCGAGGCACAGCCATTGGCGCCGGCACGGAGCTAGAAGACGATCACGCCGCGGGCGTTCTTGCCGCTCTCGAGGTCCGCGAACGCCTGCGGCGCCTCCTCGATCTTGTAGCGGCGCGTGA
>JACOVA010000068.1 GCA_016177575.1 Betaproteobacteria bacterium | reverse complement strand
GATCTACTGGCCGCCGGGGATGAGCTTATGGAATCCGCCAGCAGACTAGGTGGGCGGTACAACAGACGGCCTGACAAAGATCAAGCAGCGGCAATCGGAACGACGTTGGGTACGTTCTATCTAGCGGCTGCCGTTAACTACGTGCTTGCTTTAGAAGCTTTCGTCAATTTACTAATTGAGTTGCTACGGAAGGGAGAATTTCAGGACGAAGTATTTGACAGGGCTACCACCAAGGCTGACTTTGAACTCCGCGCGCTGTCCCTCTCACTATATTGCTCGGGGTTCGCTTCGGCGCCATTTCCACCGGACAGCCTCAGCTTCAAACAGGTAAGACGGTTGAGGGCCTTCCGGAACAATCTCCTTCACGGAAATGTCACCAGGGACAACCACGTGATGTACTTGGTTCCGGAAGATCATTTTATTTTTCATTGGTGGCCGGCGACCGATGAAATCGACAAACAACTTTCTTTCGATGCCATACCACTTGCACGGGTGCTATTCAGGAAGACCCATGCGCAGACGGTGAGAAACCTGGTGGAGGAAATTGTAGATACAGTTCAAAATGCTCTTGAACCAAGTCACCGGTCCTGGGTTAAGGGATGGCGGAGAGGTTTGCTTGTGCCGGCAACGCTTCAGGAGGGTCGCTGGGTCCCCAACTTAGCACCCTCTCGCGTATATACGCCGAAGAAGCAAAGATAAAGGATGCTTGCCGCCTACGACGCTCTATAGTGTTGGGGGCGCAACTATCGGGCGCCGCTCTTCTTCCGCTTTCTGACGTTCCTGCGGACGCAGCTCCTGCGGCGTGTCGGGCTTTACTTCGAGGAGCTGCTTCTCGCTCACGTTCTCCAGCCGCTGGCGCTCGCTGAGCTGCCGCGCTTCGACCTCGGGGCGCTTTGACGGTGAGACCTTGACGCGTTCCTGCGATTGACGCAGCTGCAGCACGAAGGCGTCCGACTGCTGCTGCCGACGGATGAGCTGCTTCTGGATTTCCGCGTCCTGCGCGAACGCGGGCAAGGCGACCGCGGCGAGGAGTGCTGCAAGGCGCATGCTCAGCGCTTGAAGAGCCACAGGATCAGCGTCACCACGAGCGAGACGAGGATGCTGGTGGTGATCGGGAAGTAGAAGCTGAAGTCCTCGCGCCTGACGACGATGTCGCCGGGAAGCTTGCCGAGGCCCAGCTTTGCGAGCCACGGCCAGGCCAGGCCCACGACGAGGAGGGCGATGCCGAGGGTGATGAGCCACTTCTGGATCATGCCTGGCTTTGAGGCGCGAGCGCGCGGCACAGTTCCCGCAGGCGGCCGCGCTCGGGGGGCGCGAGGCCCGCCGGATCGAAGCGGTAGCGCTGGTGCAGGCTGAGAGCAGTCCGGAGTGTTTCGCGTTTCTCCTGAGGTAGATCTTTGGTTACTCGGAAGAGCCACGCGCTCTGCGTCTCGCTGAGTTCGCGCTGCGGGAGCGACTTCTCGAGCGCGTAGAACTCGGAGTCCTCGCCCGGGTAGCGGCGGCGCACGGCGGCCGCGGCGTGCTGCTCGCGCACCAGCTTGCGGCCGCGCAGCACGCTCCAGGCGAGGTAGGCGGCGAGCAGCACGAGAATTGCATACCAGGCGTTGCCGGCCTTGAATTCGCCGCGCTGCGACCACGCGAACCCGGCGTAGCGGAAGAGGTCCGCGAGGTTCTCCCAGATCGGCGCCTCGGCCGCTTCTTCCGGAACCCAGGCCGCCGGCGTGGTGTCGAGGTCGACCCAGCGGCCATCGACGAAGGCGCGCGTCCAGGCGTGCGCGTGGCGCGTGCGCACCACGTAGGCGCGCTCGATGGCGCTGTACTCCACCACCGCGAACCCGGTCGCGTAGCGCGCCGGCACGCCGGCGGCGCGCAGCAGCAGCGTCGCCGCGGCGGCGAAATACTCGCAGTGCCCGGCGCGGGTGCGGGTCATGAAGTCGCCGAGCGCGGTCTCGCCCCTCGGCACCGGGCGCTCGCGGAAGATGGAGTAGGCGAAGCGCTCGAAATAGCGCTCGACGCGGCGCAGCGCCTCGGCGGGGGCGACCGCGCGCAGGCCGAGCTCGGCGGCGGCGCGCTCGAACACCGCCCGCTCGCCTTCCGGAACGGCGCCGTCCTCCGGCGAGGGCGGAGCATAGAGCGCGATCGCCGATCCGCCGAGCGCCTCGTACTGCGCCCAGTCGACGGCGAGGCTCGCGTGCACGGCACCGAGCGCGTTGCGGTTCATGGCGTTGGCGGGAAACGATTCGATGCGCGAAGTGCCCGCGGGCAGCGCGAGCAGCGTGCGGCCGAGATTGAAGCGGGTGGCGATGCGCACGCGCCATTGCGGCGGCGCCGCGGCGAGCACCCAGGTCTGGTTGTCGGCCTCGGACTCGACCGGCGCCATGGTGGTGCCGCGCGCGAGCCAGCTGCGGCCGGAGAAGGTGTTGTAGCTGCCGCGGTGCAGGAGCCGCAGCCGGCCGATGTCCTTTTCCTGCGCGTAGACGCGCATCACGATCGCGTCGTATTTCTTGAGCCGCCCGAGCGAGCCGATCTCGGTGCGCACGCGGTACGGGTCGGGGTCGGCGGTGCGGATCAGGTCGAGGTCCATGACCCAGTCGACGAGCAGCATCTGCGCCTGCGCGAGCGCGACGTGTCCCGCGTAGCCGAGCGCGGCCGCGGCGGCGAGCATGGCAGCGCCGGCCGCGAGGCTCGCGTGGCGCGGGCGCACCGCATAGAGCATGCAACCCGCGGCGAGCACGACCCCGGCGTAGTACCCGGGCCCGCGCTGGTTGGCGACGCCCGCCGAGACCAGAGCGAGCGCGATATACACCGGACCGACGTCGACCGGCGGGTCTTTGAGCGCCGGGTTCTCGCGTCGCAGCCTGCGCATGTGGCGGAACAGCGCCGAGAGCGGGACGCGGCGCTCCGCGGACACGAGCTGCGCGGCGAGGATCGGCGAGAGCACCACCGGCAGCCAGATGAACGCCTCGAGGATGCCGCGCGCGACGCCGCGGTTGGCGGCGACGATCAACGCCAGCAGCACGAAGCCGACGGTGCACAGGTCGGCGATCGTCGAGTGCTCCCGGGTGCCGAGGTCGAGCCGCAGCCGCAGCCAGCGCGGCGCCTCCAGGGCAAGTCCGAGCGCGATGCCGACCACGAGGTTGCCGCTCTGCCAGCCCCAGAACACGAGGCTTGCGCCGACCATGAGCGCCGGCGCATTCATCGAAGCCCCGCCAGCCCCTGTTCGACTTTGCCCGGGTTGAGCAGCACGACCCCGGGCGGCAATTCGCGCGGCGCATCGCGCTCGGCGCACACCAGCAACGCCCGCACCTCCGCGCCCGCGGCGCGCATCGCCGCCGCGAGCCGGCTGCGCGGCTGGTCCCAGGCGAGCAGGATCAGGATCACGCTCGACAGGCTGGCGCGGCGCGCCACCACGGCGTGCGCGAGCGCGGCGAATTCCCCGGGCGCGCTCGGGCCGACCGCGGCGAGCACCTCCAGCATGTGCTCTGCCTGCATCTGCCCGCGGCCGGCGGTGTAGGCGCGAACTTCTCCTCCCACGAACATCAGGTCGAGCAGGCACTCGTGCGTGTCGATGGTGTAGACGAAGGAGGCGGCGAGCGCGACCGCGTCCTCGAACGCCGCGTCCTCGCCGTGCGTGCTGGCGGTATCGAGCACCAGCGCATGGCGCTCGAAGAACTCGTCCTGGTACTCCTTGACCACCGGCTTGCCGGCGCGCGCGAAGCTCTTCCAGTGCACGCGCTGCAGCGGATCGCCGGGCCGGTAGTCGCGCAGCGCGAGGAATTCCTCGGAGTCGCCCACCGAGGCGGCGAGCGAGACCCCGCCCGGCTGGAACTTGCGCTTGCCCGGCAGCGCGATCTCGGGCAGGCGGTAGCGCCTGGGCAGCGTGATGACGCGCGCTTCGAGCGCGATGCGCGCCAGGCCCCGCACCAGGCCGAGCGGGTCCGGGCGCCCGACCGTGAGGCCGGCGAACTCGATGCGGCCGCGCCGGCGCGGCGTGAAGCCGAGCCGCAGCTCGCAGCGCTCTCCCGGCGCGAGCGCCGGCAGCGCGGCCTGCGCGGCCTCGCGCGGCAGGCGGCGCTCGATCAGCCAGCGCCAGCGGAAATAGCCGACGCTGCGGTCCCACCAGTTCCTGCGCTCCTCGCCGGGCTCGCGCGCACGCCGCCATTCGTCGTAGCCGGGGCGCGGGTCGCGGAAGCGCTCCCCGACC
This sequence comes from Betaproteobacteria bacterium, assembly GCA_016177575.1. Lineage (GTDB taxonomy): Bacteria > Pseudomonadota > Gammaproteobacteria > Burkholderiales > SG8-39 > RBG-16-66-20. The sequence continues at coordinate 2,711 of JACOVA010000068.1, read as the reverse complement.
GAGGCGCCGGCGAGCGCGCGCGCGCCGCGGTTGGCGATGCTGACGCGGTAGCTGAAGGGCTCGCCCGCGGTGGCGTAGCGCGGCAGGTCCCGGCTCGCCTCGAGCCGCGCGCGGAACAAGAGGCTGGCGACCCAGGCGAGCGCGAGCAGCGCGGCAAGAAAGGCAAACGCCCGGTAGGTGACCGTCTGGTTGGTGTCCAGGCCGGCGGCGCCGGCGGCGCCGGCGGCACCGAGCGCGAGCCAGCCGGCGGGCGTCAGCCGCTCGCGCAGCCAGTGATCGAGCGCGCTGAAGATCCGCAGCGCGCGAAAGATGAATCGCCTCACGGCTCTGTGAACCGCCTCACGACGGCACCGGCACCTCGCGCAGGATATCGGCGACCAGGCCCGCGCTCGAGGCGCCGGAAAACTTGGCCTGCGGGTCGAGCACCAGGCGGTGCGCGAGCACCGGCACGGCGAGCTCGTGCAAGTGCTCGGGGCGCACGTACTCCTCGCCGTCGAACAGCGCCAGCGCCTTGGCCGCGCTCGACAGCGCGATCGAGGCGCGCGGGCCGCAGCCGAGCTGTACCTGGGGCGCGGCGCGCGTGCGGCGCACCAGCTCGACCACGTAGCGGCGCAGCTCGTCGGCGAGGCGCACGTGGCGGACCCGCTCCTTCAACGCGAGCAGCTCCTCGCGCGCGGCCACCGGCCGCAGCGCGGCCAGCGGGTGGCCGAGGTCCTGCGCCGCGAGCACCTCGGCCTCGACCTCCGCCTCGACGTAGCCGAGCGCGAGGCACATCGCGAAGCGGTCCATCTGCGCCTCCGGCAGCGGGTAGGTGCCGCGGAACTCGACCGGGTTCTGGGTCGCGACCACGAAGAACAGCTCGTCCACCGGGTGCGTGCGTCCCTCGACCGAGACCTGCCCCTCGGCCATCACCTCGAGCAGCGCCGACTGGGTGCGCGGCGAGGCGCGGTTGATCTCATCCGCCAACAGGATCGAGGTGAAGATCGGCCCGGCGCGGAACTCGAACACCTGCTCCTTCTGGTTGAAGACCGAGACGCCGAGGATGTCCGAGGGCAGCAGGTCGGGCGTGAACTGCACGCGCGTGAAGCGCGCGCCGATCGAGGCCGCCAGGCTCTTCGCGAGCGTGGTCTTGCCGGTGCCGGGGAAGTCCTCGATCAGCACGTGCCCGCCCGAGGCGTAGGCGGCGAGGAGCTTGCGCACCGCGTCGCTGCTGCCGCGCATCACTTTCTCGATGTTGCCGGCGATGCGGGAAAAAAGCGCCGCCGCCTCGCGCGCCGCAAGCAATGGCGGGGAGCCGGCGTCCATCGGGCGCGCTAGGGATCCGGGAGGCTCGTCTCCCGGGCCCTAGGCCTCCTGCAGCCTGCGGTCGCGGATCGTCTGCGCGAACGCGAGCACGGCGCGCGCGAGCGCGGAGCGGTCCTCGAGCGTGCGCATGACGGTGTTGGCGACCAGCACCTCGATGCCGCTCGCGCGCACGTCCTCGGCGCTCGCCGCGTCCTCGGCGTCGATCACGAAGCCGTCGATCAGGCGCAGGTACTCGAGCGCCACCCTGCGCGCCGAGGCCTCGTGCCTGAGCTCGCGCATCATCTTGCCGGCCGAGCCCTTGAGCGCCTTGCCGCCGACGATCGGCGTCACCGCGATCACCGGCGCGCCGCGCTTGCGCAGGAGCTCGCGCATCCCCGGCACCTCGAGGATCGGGCGAATGGTGTGATAGGGATTGGCCGGGCAGATCACCACCGCCTCGAGATCCTCCGCGTCGAGCACGTTCGACACCTCGGGCGTGAGCATGGCGGCGTCCGCGCCCGCGTACTGGAAGCCGCGCACCGCCGGCTCGCAGGCGAGCGTGGTGAAGTACTCCTGGAACGTGACCGCGCCGTCCTCGGTGAGCACGTGGGTGCGCACCTGGTCGTCGCTCATCGGCAGCACGCGCGCGCCGATGCCGAGCTGGCGGCAGAAATCGAGCGTGATCTCGGTCAGGCGCCGGCCCTCGGCGAGCCAGGCGCTGCGCAGCAGCGGCGCGGCGAGCGCGCGGTCGCCGAGCGCGAGGCGGTCTGGGCCGCCGAATGCTTTCAGCGTCGCGAACAGCGCGTGGCTCTCGCCGGCCGGCTCCCAGGGCGCGGCGGCGCTGGCGATTCCCGCCAGCACGTAGAGCACGGTGTCGATGTCGGGCGAGAAGCTGAGCGTCAGGTGCTCGTAGTCGTCGCCGGTGTTGACCACCGCGGCGAGATCCTTGCCGCGCAGGCGGTAGAGCCCGTCGACCAGCTTCGCGCCCCCGACCTGCCCGGTCAATGCGACGACCTGTCCCATGGCGCTAGTGTACCTTTCCCCGGTGCTCTACCTGCGGCTCGTGCTCATGGCCGTGTTCTGGAGCGGAGTGTTCCCGGCCGTCAACATCCTGCTCAGGAGCATGGACCTGTTCACCGCCGTGTTCCTGCGCTTCTGGTGGGCGGCGGTGATCCTGCTGCTGCTGCGCTGGCGCGAGCACCGGCTGCCGCGGCTCTCGCCGCGCGAGACGGTGCTGGTGGTCGGGCTCGGGCTGCTCGGCATCAGCATCTACAACAGCCTGTTCATGGCGGGGCTCGCGCTCGTCGAGGCGAGCCGCGCGGCGCTCATCGTTCCCACCAATCCCGCTTTCACCGCGCTGTTTGCCGCCGTGTTCCTGAAAGAGCGCCTCGGGCCGGTGCGCGCGCTCGGCGTCGGGCTCTCGGTGG
>JACOVA010000067.1 GCA_016177575.1 Betaproteobacteria bacterium | reverse complement strand
GCGTGAAGCTGCGCATCGTGCTTGGCCTCGGCGCCGCGCTGCTGGTAGGCGCGGCGTCGGCGTTCGCCCAGGGCCCGCTGTACAAGCTCAAGCAGCCCGACGGGCGCGTCACGTATTCCAGCGAGAAGCTGCCGGGCATGCAGGTCGAGAAGGAGCTGCCTTCGAGCGTGCCGGCCTCCGCCCTGCGCGGGCGGCCATTCGCTATTTCCACGGATGAGCGCGCCGCCGAGAAGCGCATTGGCGACCAGATCGCGTCGCGCGACCAGCTGTGGCGCGAGAGAAACCAGGCGCGCGACGGGCTGGCGGCGACACGCGCGGCGAAGGCGGTCGGCGAGGAGCCGCTGCCCGGCGAGCGCACCGGGACCGCCAGCGGGCGCGCGCGCCTCAACGACGCGTATTGGGCCAGACAGGACGAGCTGCGCAAGGCCGTGGAGCGCGCCGAGCAGCGGCTGGAGCGCGCGGAGCGCGCGCTGCGCGGTGGGCTTTGACCTCGATCAAACAGGGATCGGCGGCAAGGAGGATCATGCGCGCAATGAAACCAGCGGAGCTTTCGATGCCCGACCCGATCGCCGTATGGCACGCGGAGCACGAATATTTCGGCAGGCTGCTCAAGGTCCTGGAGAGCCAGGTGGCCGTGTTCCACGGCGGCGAGCAGCCCAATTACGAGCTGATGCGCGACATCGTCTTCTACCTGCGCAAGTTCTCGGACCAGGTCCATCATCCGCGCGAGGATGCGGCGTTCGCGATCCTGGCCAGGCGCGAACCCGCCAGCCAGCTGGAGATCAATCGCCTGCTGCAGGAGCACCGCGTCATCGCCCACGCCGGCGAGGCGTTGCTGGTGCTGCTCGAGGAGATCGTGGGCGGAGCCTTCGTGCCGCGCGCCCAGGTCGAGTCCGCGGCGTCCACCTATCTGGTCTACTACCGCAACCACATCGCGAGCGAAGAGCGGCAGATCCTGCCGCGCGCCGGCGAGCTGCTCGGCGCGCAGGACTGGAAGGCCGTGGCCGACGCGGCGCCCCTGCTGCACGATCCGCTGTTCGGCGGCGATCCGCAGGAGCGCTTTCGCGAGCTGCGGCGCGAGATCTCGCGCGAGAGCCCGCGCCCGCAGTAGGCAAGCTCGGACCGCCTTCGTGTCCCGGTAAAATCGGGGCATGGAGGAAACACGCACGCCAGCCGCGCGCCATCTGCGCCGCTCGCTGCTGGGCGCCGGCAGCGTCGTCGCCATGGCGCTGGTGCTGGCGCTCGCCGCTGCGCTCAGGCTGATCAGGCCAGAGGTGGTGCTGCAGGGCTGCATCGCGCTGGCTGCACTGGCCGGAATCTCCTACGCGATGATGCGGAGCGGATTCAGCACGCGGTTATCCGTGCCGGACTTCATCAGCGCCCAGCTCGGCGCGACTTTCCTGCTGCTCGCCTGGCTGAGCTACCTCGCCGAAGACGCGCCGGCGGTGATCCCGGTGCTCTACCTCGTAGCCATGCTCTACGGCCTGCTGCTGCTCGACCGCAGCCGCCTGGCGGTGCTCGCGGTGTTCGCGCTGCTCGCTCACGGCACCGCGCTGTTCATGCTCATCGACCACGGCTACAGGATCGACCTCGCGGCGGCGTGGACCCAGTTCGGCGCGCTCGCCCTGGCGCTGGCCTGGTTCATCTATGCCGCCGGGCCGGTGCTGAGATTGCGCGCGCGCCTCGCCGAGGCGCACCGGCGGCTGCACGAGCTCGGCGCGCAAGCGGCGGAACGCGCCAGCCGGGATGCGCTCACCGGCGCCTACAACCGGCTGCATCTGATCGAGGCGCTGGAGCGCGAGATCGCGCGCGCCGAGCGCATCGGCAAGCCGCTTTCGATCGCGCGCGTCGACCTCGACCGCCTGGCCGGCGTAAACGAGAGCCACGGCCAAGTGGCCGGCGACATCGCGCTCAAGCGCTTCGCCGCGGCGGCCTCGAGCGCGCTGCGCGACGTCGATGTGTTCGGGCGCTATGGCGGCAAGGAATTCCTCGCCATCATGCCCGACACCGATCTCAAGGGCGCGGTGATCGCCGCCGAGCGCATTCGTGCGGCGGTGGCGCGCGAGCCGGTTCCCGAGGTGGACGGCAGGCGCTACCTGAGCTGCACTGCGGGTGTCGCCGAGCATCGCAAAGGGGAGAACACACGGCTGGTGCTCGCGCGCGCCGAGACGCAGCTGAATTTCGGCAAGGCCGCCGGCCGCGACCGCGTGATCGCCGAGGTGCGCTGATGGCCGGCAGGACGCCCAGCTTCAGGCTCGACGAGGAGCTGTCTTTCGCCGGCAAGGCGATGCGCGTAGCCGGCCTGCTGCGCCTCGAGGGAGCGAGCGGTCAGCGGACCATCCGCTACCTGCTCGCTGAACCCTCCGGCAGCCCCGTCATCGTCGAGGAAGGCGACGGCCTGTTCACCGCCTTGCGGCCCCTGCCCGCCGCGGCGATCCTGCCCGCGGCCGGAAATACCGTCACCATCGGCGGGGAGAAGTACACGCTGGTCGCGGTGCGCAAGCTGAAAGTGCTCAAGGCCGAGGGCCAGGCGCCCGGCGGCACGCCGCCCCCGGTGCTGCTGCTCTCGGGCGTCTTCGAAGGCCCGTCGGGAACGCTCATGCGCGAGATGGTGCCGGGCAGCAAGCGCCAGGCGTACTACCTGATGAGGGCGCTGCGTGCGGGCGAAATCCTCTCCGCCGCGCAGCACGCGGCGGCCAGGGAAGCCGACAGCCGCTCCGCGGCGCAGCGGGCTATCGACGAGGACTAGCGGCCGGGCGCTTCTCCTGCGCCGCGCGGTAGCGCTCGCGCAGCTTCACCTTCCAGAACTTTCCGGTCGAGGTGCGCGGGATCGAATCGAGGAACTCGAACCGGTCCGGCAGCTGCCACTTCACGAACTTCTGCGACAGGTGCGCACGCAGCTCATCCGCCGTTGCTTTGCCATCTTTCTTCAAGACGACACAAGCCAAAGGCCGTTCCGTCCACTTCGGGTCCGGCACCGCGATCACCGCCGCCTCCTGCACCGCCGGGTGGGCCATGAGGTGGTTCTCCATGTCGACCGAGCTGATCCACTCGCCGCCCGACTTGATCAGGTCCTTGGTGCGGTCGGTGATGCGCAGGTAGCCGTGCGCGTCCATCGTCGCGACGTCCCCCGTTCGCAGCCAGCCGTCGGCGCTGAACCTGTCGGGGTCGTTCGGCACCTCGTGGTAGCCGCCGGCGATGAAAGGGCCCCGCACCTGGACCTCCCCCACGCTCTTGCCGTCCCACGGGCATTCGCCCCCGTCCTCGCCGACGAGGCGGATATCCATGATGGGCGCCGGCACGCCCGCCATCGCGTAGCGGCCGAAGCGCTCCTCCTCGCCGAGGTGCTGCAGCTCCGGCTTGATGAACGAGATGGTGCCGAGCGGGCTCATTTCGGTCATGCCCCAGCCGTGGCAGATCTGCGCGCCGTGGCGCTGGTAGGCGCGGATCATCGCCTCCGGCACCGGCGCGCCGCCGACCAGCATGCGCATGTTCGGCGGCAGCCGGTAGCGATCCGGCCTCGCATCGAGCAGCTGCAGCATGCTCATCCATATCGTCGGCACGCCCAGGGCGTAGGTCGGCCGCTCGGCCGCGAACAGATCCAGCAGGTCTTCCGGATGCAGATGCGGGCCGGGAAAGATCAGCTTGATCCCCATCATCACGCAGGCGTAAGGCACGCCCCAGCAGTTGGCGTGGAACATCGGCGTCGCCGGCAGCACGCTGTCGGACGCCGACAGCCCCCAGTGATCCGGCTGGTTCGCCATCAGGGTGTGGATCACCGTAGAGCGGTGCGAATAGACCACGCCCTTCGGCCGCCCCGTGGTGCCCGAGGTGTAGCACATGGCGACCGGGTCATTCTCATCATGCTCTGCGTATTGGAATTTGCTCGTGTCTACGGCAATAAAGTCCTCGTAACCGAGAAAAGGCGAAACCACTTTCGCGCCGCCAAACGGAACTACGATCACTTTCTCGAACTTCGCCTTGTCCCTGAACTGCTCGTAGAGCGGCAGCAGGATGTCGTCGACGATCAGGAAGCGATCCGCGGCGTGGCTCGCGATCCAGCCGATTTCGTCGGACGCCAAGCGCAGGTTGAGCGTATGCATCACGCCGCCCGCGGCCGGAATGCCAAAGTAGCACTCCAGGTGGGCGTGGTGGTTCCAGCACAGCGTCGCGACGCGGTCGCCCTTGCGCAAGCCCGCGCCGGCCAGCGCCGCGGCGAGGCCGCGCGCGCGGCGGTAAAGGTCGGCGAAGCGGTGCCGGACGAGCGACTTGTCCGGCAGCCGGCTGACGATCTGCGAGTCGGGATAGAGTCTGCCGCCGCGCTCGAGCAGCTGGTTGATCGACAGCGGCACGCGCTGCATGGTCGAGCGGATCATGTCAGCCGCCGCCCGCCTCCCCCTCGCCGACCGATTGCAGGTAGATCCTGTCGATCGGCTGATCGAGGTCCTTGCCGGCGCGCTCGAAGCCCTTGCGCCAGTCGTTGATGTGGCGGCGCGCCCAGAGCCGCGCCGCTTCCACGTCGCGCCGCCGGATCGCGTCGAGCATCCTGCGGTGTGCTTCGAGCAGCCGCGCGGCGCCGACTTTCACCTTGCGCAGCACCATTTCGGTGGTCGGAAAGACAAGCAGGTCCGAGGGCTCGCGCGCCAGCTGCAGCACGCGGTTGCCCGACGCCTTGCCGATGAGCCTGTGGAACTCGGTGTCCAGGCGCGCCACCGCGGCCGGATCGTCCAGGACCTGCGCGGTACGGCGCACGTTCGCCTCCAGGGCCGCGATCATCGGCCGCGTGGCGCGCTCGCAGGCTCCCTCGATGGTCGCCAGTTGCAGCGCCATCGCGGCTTCGTAGAGCTCGCGGAAGGTCGCCTGATGCAGGACCAGCGCGCGCGTCGAGCGCGTCGCCAGGCGGGCGTAGAACGGCAGGCCGACCTGCAGGCGTCGATTCGGCTGGCGGCGGATCAGGCCCTCGTGCTCGAGCAGCCGGATGCCCTCGCGCACCGTCGAGCGATTGACGCCGAACTGCTTGACCAGCTCCGCCTCGGTGCCGATCGGCTCCCCCGGGCGCATCACGCCCGAGAGAATGCGATGCTCGATCGCCTCGGCGACCAGCCGGTACGCCGGAGTGGCGTTGATCCGGCGGAACTTTTCGGGAGCTCCCGCCATATTCTTGACTGCAGTGGCACATCGTCCGACAATCCGACGCAAATTGCAATCGCCCCCGCGCCGATGCCCGGAGCCGGGGGGTTCCGTCTGATGGAGGAGGGTCTATCGGATCGACAGATGCAGGGGCGTTGCTGCGCGTGCGCAATGTGGGCGTGCGCTTCGGCGGCATCGTCGCGCTCGATGACGTCTCCTTCGAGGTGACGCGCGGCCGGATCGTCGGCCTGATCGGCCCGAACGGCGCCGGCAAGACCACGCTGTTCAACTGCCTGTCGCGCCTCTACCAGTGCGACAGCGGCGACATCCTGTTCGACGGCAGTTCGCTGTTGCGGGTGTCACGGCACCGCATCGCCGAGCTCGGCATCGGCCGCACCTTCCAGAACCTCGCCCTGTTCCGCACCATGAGCGTGCTCGACAACGTCATGGTCGGCCGGCATTGCCGCACCGGCAGCGGCTTTTTTGTCAACAGCCTGCGGCTTCCGGGCGTGGCACGCGAGGAGCAGGCGACGCTGGAGAAGGCGCAGGCGCTGATCCGCCTGCTCGGGCTCGGTCCGGTCGCCGACGCGCGCGTCGCCGACCTGCCCTTCGGCACGCAGAAGCGCGTCGAGCTCGCGCGCGCGCTGGCATGCGAGCCGAAGCTGCTGCTGCTCGATGAGCCGGCGAGCGGCCTCAATCACGAGGAGGTCGGCGTGCTCGGCAAGCTGCTCGGCGAGATTCGCGACCGGCTCGCGCTCACGGTGCTGCTGGTCGAGCACCACATGAGCCTGGTGATGAGCATCTCGGATCGAGTGGTGGCCCTGAATTTCGGCAAGAAGATCGCCGAAGGGAACCCGGCCGAAGTGCAGCAGCACCCCGAGGTGATCCAGGCCTATCTTGGAGGCGCGGCATGAGGCCGCTCAGGTGGAGCGCGGGCTGATGGCGCTGCTGGAAATATCCAGTCTGCACGCCTCCTACGGGCTGACGCGCGTGCTGCATGGCATCAGCTTCGGCATGGAGGAAGGCACGATCACCACGTTGCTCGGCGCCAACGGCGCCGGCAAGACCACCACGCTGCGCGCGCTCTGCGCCATGGTGCGCACCGAAGGAGAGATCCGCTTCGGCGGCCAGCGTATCGACGGCCGCGCGACCGAGGACATCGTCCGGCTCGGCGTCGCCCACGTGCCAGACGGGCGCGGCACCTTCGTCAACCTGACGACCGAGGAGAACCTGCGCCTGGGGGCCTACACGCGCAAGGACAAGGGCGCGGTCGAGGAAGACCTGGCGCGCGTGTACGGCTACTTCCCGCGCTTGAAGGAGCGCCGCGAGCAGCAGGCGGGCACGCTCTCGGGCGGCGAGCAGCAGATGCTGGCGGTGTCGCGGGCGCTGATGCTGCGGCCGAAGCTGATGCTGCTCGACGAGCCCTCCTTCGGCCTCGCGCCGCTGATCGTCGGGGAGCTGTTCGGCATCCTGCGCGCGGTCAATGCCAAGGAGCGCGTCAGCATGCTGGTGGTCGAGCAGAACGCCGCCATGGCGCTCGATCTCGCCGACCATGCCTACCTGATCGAAACCGGCCGCGTGGTGCTCTCGGGCACCGCCGACGAAATCAAGCGGAACGACGCCGTGCGCCGTTCCTACCTGGGCTACTGAGACGAGCGGGCAAAACAGGCATGGACGCATTCTTCCACCAAGTGATCGCGGGACTCGCGACCGGGGGCATCTACGCCAGCCTCGCTCTTGCGCTGGTAATGATCTACCAGGCGACCCACTTGATCAATTTCGCACAGGGCGAGATGGCGATGTTCGCGACCTACATCGCCTGGACCCTGGTCGAGGCCGGGATGCCGTATTGGGCCGCCTTCTTCCTCACGGTCGCATTCGCGTTCGTCTTCGGGGTGGTGATCGAGCGCATCGTCATCCGCCCGGTCGAGAACGCGCCAGTGCTCGCGGTCGTGGTGGTATTCATCGCCCTGCTCGTCATCCTCAACAGCGTCACCGGGTGGATCTATACCTACACCATCAAGACCTTTCCCAGCCCGTTCCCGGCCGAGCCGATCTTCGGCAAGTACCTGACCTCGCACCAGGGCGGCGCCATCGCCGTGACGCTGGTCGTGCTGCTGCTGCTGTTCGCCTTCTTCCGCTACACGCCGCTCGGGCTGGCGATGCGCGCCGCGGCGCAGAACCCGGAATCGAGCCGCCTGGTCGGCATCCGGGTCGGTTGGATGCTGGCGCTCGGCTGGGGTCTCGCGTCCGCGATCGGCGCGGTGGCGGGCGTTATGGTGGCGCCGATCGTCTATCTCGATCCGAACATGATGGGCGGCGTCCTGCTGTACGCGTTCGCCGCGGCGCTGGTCGGGGGCGTCGACAGCCCGGGCGGCGCCGTGTTCGGCGGCTTCCTGGTCGGCGTGCTGGAGAACGTGCTCGGCGCGTTCGTCATCGGCAACGAGCTCAAGCTCGCGGTCGCGCTGGTGCTGATCATCGGCGTGCTGGTGGTGCGGCCCTCCGGCTTCTTCGGCAAGGTGCTGGTGACCCGCGTATGAGCAGACGCCAGCTCATCGTGCTCGCGGCGGTGCTCGCGCTTGCGTGCGTGTTGCCGTTCCTGGTGAGCAACTATCGCACCTTCCAGTTCAACCTTGTGATCATCTACGCGATCGCCCTCCTCGGGCTGAACATCCTCACCGGCTACAACGGCCAGATCTCGCTCGGGCACGGCGCGTTCTATGCCATGGGCGCCTACTGCACCGCCATCCTCATGGACAAGTTCGGCGTGCCGTATTGGGCTACGCTGCCTGTGGCGGGCGCGGTGTGCCTGCTGTTCGGTTTCCTGTTCGGCCTGCCGGCGTTGCGCCTCGAAGGCCTGTACCTCGCGCTCGCCACATTCGCCCTCGGCGTATCTCTGCCGCAGCTGCTGAAGTATCACCAGCTGGAAAACTGGACCGGCGGCGTGCAGGGCATCGTCATCGCCAAGCCCGAGGCGCCCGCGTTTTTCGGCTCGCTGGGCCTGCGGCTCAATCCTGACCAGTGGCTGTACTTCTTCACGCTCGCGGTCGCGATCGTGATGTTCGTGCTCGCCTGGAACCTGCTGCGCGGCCGAGTCGGCCGTGCCCTGGTTGCGATTCGCGACCAGCACGTCGCTGCCGAGGCGATGGGGATCAACAGCGCGATGGTCAAGTCGCTCACGTTCGGCGTCTCGGCCATGTACACCGGCATCGCCGGCTCGCTCGGCGCCATCGCCGTCCAGTTTGTCGCGCCGGACAGCTTTAACATCTTCCTGTCGATCGTCTTCCTGGTCGGCATCGTGGTCGGCGGCCTCGCTTCGATCTCCGGGGCGATCTACGGCGCGCTGTTCATCCAATTCGTGCCCAACGTGGCGGACGAGATCTCGAAGGCCGCCCCCTGGGCGATTTTCGGAGTATTCCTCATCGGTTTCGTGTACCTGATGCCGATGGGAGTCGCGGGCGCCCTGCGCATGGCCGTAGCGCGGCTGGGGCGAAAGAGGCAAAATACGTGAAGTATCACCGAAGGAGGAGACCGTCATGAAATTCAAGCTCGTTCCCATTGCAGCACTGCTCGCCGCCGCGCTCGCCTCCCCGACCGCGCTGGCGCAGAAGAAATACGATCCGGGTGCGTCTGACAGCGAAATCAAGATTGGCAACACCAACCCCTACAGCGGACCGGCGTCGGCCTACGGCACCATCGGCAAGACCATCGCGGCCTACTTCAAGATGGTCAACGACCAGGGCGGCATCAACGGCCGCAAGGTGAATTTCGTCACTTACGACGACGGCTACAGCCCGCCCAAGACCGTCGAGATGGCGCGCAAGCTGGTCGAGCAGGACCAGGTGCTGATGCTGTTCCAGACGCTGGGCACGCCGCCCAACACGGCGATCCACAAGTACATGAACACGAAAAAGGTTCCGCAGTCGTTCGTCGCGACCGGCGCCACCAAGTGGAACGACCCGAGGAATTTCCCCTGGACCATCGGTTGGCAGCCGAACTACCAGACCGAGGGGCGGATCTACGCGGCGTACATTCTGAAGAACAAGCCCAACGCCAAGATCGGCATCCTTTACCAGAACGACGACTACGGCAAGGACTACGTCAAGGGGATGCACGACGGCCTTGGCGACAAGGCGAAGACCATGATCGTCAAGGAGGTGTCCTACGAGGTAGCCGATCCGACCGTCGATTCGCAGATCGTGCAGCTGCAAGCCTCCGGCGCCGACGTGTTCTTCAACGTCACGACGCCCAAGTTCGCGGCGCAGGCGATCCGCAAGGCCTACGACATCGGCTGGAAGCCGATGCACTTCCTCAACAACGTCTCGGTTTCGCTCGCCACCGTGCTCAAGCCGGCGGGACTTGAGAAGTCGGTCGGCCTCATCTCCACCGCCTACCTCAAAGACCCGACCGACAAGGAGTGGACCAACGATCCCGCGATCAAGAAATGGGAAGCGTTCATGAAGAAGTACTATCCCGAGGGCAGCCTGCTCGACCCGTCGAACGTGTACGCCTACACGGTCGCCTCGACCCTGCACGAGGTGCTGAAGCAGTCGGGCGACAACCTGACGCGCGACAACGTCATGAAGCAGGCGGCGAACCTGAAGGGCTTCGCGGTCGACACCCTGATCCCCGGCATCAAGATGAACACCGACCAGGGCGACTACGCGCCGATCGAATCGGTACAGTTGATGAAATTCAGTGGCACGCAGTGGGAGCGCTTCGGCGCCGTGATGGGCAAGTAGACCGGTTGCTGTGGTAAGGTAAAAGCGCGAGCTCCGGCTCGCGCTTTTTTTTTGAGGGGAATCAGCGCATGGACAAGAGAAGCCACAAGGAACGCTACGATCAGGGCCTGCAGACGCGCCGCGAGGTGCTGGGCGCCGGCTACGTCGACAAGTCGATGTCCGCGGTGGACGATTTCAGCCGCGAGTTCACCGATCTGCTCAACACCTACTGCTGGAACGACATCTGGAACCGTCCCGGGCTCGACCGCAAGATGCGCTCGATGCTCAACCTGGCGATGCTCTCGGCGCTCGGCAAGGAGCACGAGCTGAAGCTGCACGTCAACGGCGCGCTCAACAACGGCCTGAGCAAGGACCAGATCAAGGAGGTGTTCCTCCAGGTCGCGATCTACTGCGGCGTGCCGGCGGCCGTCGTCAGCTTCCGCTGCGCGCGCGAGGTGTTCAAAGAGCGGGGTGTCTGAAGGGCCGGCGCGCCGGCCGCCTAGGGCATGATCCAGCCGTGCTGGTAGCCCTCGATGACGGGGGCGCAGCCTATCTTGGCGAAGAACTCCGCGACGTAGCCGCCCTTCCCCGCTACGCCGAAGTCGTGCACGACCATCTCGCGGCCCTTGAGCGTGATGAACGCCTGGTTGCGCGCCGTATCGTCGACCATCACCAGTGTGCCGCCGGCGAGCAGCGGCATCACCGCGCACAGCTCGTGCAGGTGGTGTAGCGCCGCCGGATGCGGATTGCGCCAGTCGAGGTCGTAGGAGTCGAGGTACAGCAGGTCGACGTGCAGCTCCTCGTTGCCGAGCAGGCTCCTCAGGTAGGCGACGCTGTCGCCGCAGCTGATCGTCACCTTGCCGCTCACGCGCGCGCGCAGCCGCTCGCAGGCCAGCGGGTCGATGTCGACCGTGCGCACCGCGCCATCCCAATGGTTGACGAAGCGGTCAAAGAGCAGCGTGCTCTGCCCGTCGCCGTACCAGTCGTCCTTGCGCGCGCAGCCGGTCTCAACGATGCTGTAGCGACCCTTGTCCATCGCCTCGAGGATCTCGAAGGCTTTACGGAGGGTTTCGCTGCGCAGCCCGAGCTTGTCCGCGTACTCGGCGTCGAACACCGGCAGGAAGGATCTTCCGGCCACCGCGACCGGCCCTCAGGCGGCCGAGCGCTGCTTGAACCCGCCCAGCCTCTGCTCCATCTCGCGGCGCAGCTTGACGGCGGGCAGGCTGGCGTCGACGGCGACGTCGCTCCACCTGAGCGCCTGCCCGGCGGCGACCGGGCGCAGCAGCTTCCAGCCGTGCGCCAGGCCGAGCGGCAGGCAGCCCTGCGCGAGCGACGCCTGCGCCGGCATCAGGCGGCCCACCACGGTATAACCGCCTTCCCCGTCAAGAATTTCGTTTTCTTTCAAATCTCTTTTTGCAACAGCCACTGCGTCTGCCCGCCACCCGGTCGCGCAGCCGGTTGGCTCGAGGCGCAAGCCAACCGAGGCGACCGAGATGCCGACCTCCAGTCCGATCAGGTGCCAGCGCTTGTACATGCAGGCGTAGCGACCTGAGGGGTCGGTTTTCACGCCGTACTCGCCGAAGCAGCGGCGGATGTACTCGGTCTCGCCCTCGAATACCACCCAGACGCCGAAGCGGATGTCGTTGGCGATGGCTGTGCCGTCCGCGCGCAGGGATGATGCGACTTCGACCTGGCCCTTGTGGTGCAACTGGCCGCCCTCCTCTTTCGGCCGCATCACGCTCGGCAACTCGTCGATCGAGCACGGCGGGAAGGCGAGGCCGGTCGGCGCCGGCGTAAGGCCGGTGGCGTTGCACACCGCGCTGGTCTCGATCGCCGGCTTCGAGCCGTCGAGAAAGGAATTGAACATCTTCGGGTTCAGCCCGCCCAGCTTCGCCTGTTCCGGCGTCAGGCCGTAGTAGCCCCACACGGTCTCGGGCGTCGACTGCGCGTAATGCGGCAGCCACTTGTGGCCGCGGCCCGCCGCCACCACCGCAAAGCCCGCGGCACGCGCCCAGTCGACCAGCTCGCAGATGAGCGCCGGCTGGTCGCCGTAGGCGAGGCTGTAGACCACGCCCGCCGCGCGCGCCCGCTCGGCGAGCATCGGCCCGCAAAATGCGTCCGCCTCCACTGTCACGTTGACGACGTGCTTGCCGTGGCGCAGCGCGCCGAGGATGTGCTCTACCGCGGCGACGGGATTGCCGGTCGCCTCGATGACGATGTCGATCCGAGGGTCGGCGATCAGCGCCTGCCAGTCGTCCGAGATGTATGTGGTTTTATTCTTGATTGCTTCTTCAACCGAGGACGCGGAAAAACTCTCGAAACTCCATCCCACTCTCTCCAGGTTCGCTCTGGCATTCGCGGGCACAAGGTCTGCAATCGAAGCCATGTGGACGCCCGGCGTTCGAGGCAGCTGCGCCAGGTACATCGTGGCGAACTTGCCCGCGCCGATGAGCCCGACGCGAAGAGGGTTCTGTTCTCGTCCCCTCAGCCTTGAGAACAGATTCACGCTGCCCTCAAGCTCCCTTGAAGCTCCTCGGCGGGCGTGCCGTCCTGCCAGGGCAGCGGCACGTCGTAGGCCTTGAGCAGGCAATCGTCGGGCAGGCAGCGCAGCGGCGTGAAGTCCCGATGGGCGATGTAGCCCGGGCGCTTGAAGCGCCGGATGTGGTTCGAGACCGCGCACAGCGACAGGTATACGCTGACCCGGTTCCAGGGCGACAGGTTCGAGCCCGAGGCGTGCACCAGGCAGCCGTGGAACAGGATCATCGATCCGGGCGGTCCCTTGGGCGCCACGATGCCGCCGCGCGCGACCAGTTTTTCTATCGTCTTATGCGAAATAACCCATAAGGGATAACTCGTGGTGCTGGTGTCGTGCTCGGCGTCCAGCACCCCGAGCTTGTGGCTGCCGGGGATGAACATGAGCGGCCCGTTGAACTCGTTCACCTCGTCGAGGAAGATCGCGACGTTCATGGCGCGCGCCTCGGGCATCTGGTCGTCGGCGCGCCAGGTGCCGTAGTCCTGGTGCCACTGCCAGAGATCGCCGTCGAAGGCCTGCTTGCCGTTGATCTTGAACTGGTGCATGTAGACGTCTTCGGCAAAGAGCTGCTTTACCGGCTTGACCATGCGCGGATGGCGCGCCAGCCGGGCGAACGGCGCGCTGTAGAGGTGCGCGGCGAAATTGGTTCGCACCACGTCGCCGGTCCGCTCGCGCACGTTCTCCGGCCGCCGCTGGGCGTAGAGCGCAGGCACCTCGTCGAGCAGGACCTTGATCTCCTGCGGGCTGAACAGCGCCGGGAAAAAAAGATAGCCGTCGCGCTCGAACGACTCGACCTGCGCCTGCGTCAGTCTCATGGGCGGCTCCTCAAGCCCGTCTATTATAAGAATACTTTCTGCAATGGCTACTTGCGCGGGACCTGGAAGAACACCTCGTCGTTCTTCACCATCCCGAGCTCGTAGCGCGCGCGCTCCTCGATCGCGTCGAAGCCCTGCTTGAGGTCGCGCACCTCGGCGGCGAGCGCCGCATTGCGCTGCTCCAGGCCCGCGTTCCTGTACTGCCGCGCCTCGACCTGCCGGTCGACTTCCCAGACCCGCAGCCAACCCCCCTTGCCCAGCCAGAGCGGGTACTGGATGGCGACGATGAGCGCGCCCAGGACGCCCGCGAGGGTTTTCATGCGGGCCGCTGCAGCGCCTCTCGCCCCGGATACCCGACCGAGTCACCGAGGTCCTCCTCGATGCGCAGCAGCTGGTTGTACTTCGCGATGCGGTCCGAGCGCGACAGCGACCCGGTCTTGATCTGCAGCGCGTTGGCGCCCACCGCGATGTCGGCGATGGTGGTGTCCTCGGTCTCGCCCGAGCGGTGCGAGATCACCGTGCCGTAGCCCGCGCGCTTGGCGAGCTCGATCGCGGCGAAGGTCTCCGAGAGCGTGCCGATCTGGTTCACCTTGATCAGGATCGCGTTGGCGACGCCCTTGCGCACCCCTTCGCGCAGCAGCCGGGTGCTGGTGACGAAGATATCGTCGCCGATCAGCTGCAGCTTGCGGCCGAGCCGCCCGCTGAGCAGCTTCCAGCCCTCCCAGTCGTTCTCCGCCATGCCGTCCTCGATCGCGACGATCGGGTAGCGCTCGGCGAGATCGGCAAGGTAGTCGCAAAGCTCGCCCGCACTGAGGGTTTTTCTTTCAGATTTGAAGACATAATTTCCATCGCGGTAGAACTCGGAGGCGGCGCAGTCGAGCGCCAGCGCCACGTCCTGCCGCGCCGCGTAGCCCGCCTTCTCGATTGCCTCGAGGATCAGCTCGATCGCCGCGGCATGGGTCGGCAGCGCGGGCGCGAACCCGCCCTCGTCGCCGACCGCGGTCGACATGCCCTTGCCGTCGATGATCTTTCTCAGGGCCTGGAAGATCTCCGCGCCGCAGCGCAGCGCCTCGCGGAACGACTGCGCTCCCAGCGGCACGATCATGAATTCCTGCAGGTCGAGGCCGTTGTTGGCGTGCGCCCCGCCGTTGATCACGTTCATCATCGGCACCGGCATCTGCATCGGGCCGGCGCCGCCCAGGTAGCGGTACAGCGGCAGCCCCGACTCCTCGGCCGCCGCCTTGGCCGCCGCCAGCGACACCGCCAGCGTCGCGTTCGCGCCGAGCCTGGATTTGTTCTCGGTGCCGTCCAGATCGATGAGCGTCTTGTCGATGAAGGACTGCTCGGAGGCGTCCAGCCCGACGATCGCCTCGGAGACCTCGGTGTTGACCGCTTCCACGGCCTTCAGCACGCCCTTGCCGCCGTAGCGCCTGGCGTCGCCGTCGCGCAGCTCGATCGCCTCGCGGCTTCCGGTCGAGGCGCCCGAAGGCACCGCGGCGCGGCCCATCGCGCCCGACTCGAGCAGCACGTCCGCCTCCACGGTGGGATTGCCGCGCGAATCGAGGATCTCTCTTGCAACGATGTCGACGATGGAGCTCATGCGTTGGTCACCTTGGTTTCGGCAAATGCACTCTTTTTCACGGTACGGTCAATCTCCATCAGCGTTTCCAGGAGCTCCCCCATCAGGGCAAGCGGCCAGGAGTTTGGCCCGTCGCACAGCGCCTCGTCCGGCTTCGGGTGCGTCTCCATGAACACGCCGGACACGCCTGCCGCGACCGCGGCACGCGCGAGCACCGGAATATGCTCCCGCTGCCCGCCGCTCGCGCTGCCCTGGCCGCCCGGCAGCTGCACCGAGTGCGTCGCGTCGAACACGACCGGCGCGCCGGTCTCGCGCATCACCGCCAGGCCGCGCATGTCGACGACGAGATTGTTGTAGCCGAAGCTGAAGCCGCGCTCGCAAACCATGACCTGCTGGTTGCCGGCGCCGCGCGCCTTGTCGACGACGTTCCTCATCTCCCAGGGCGACAGGAACTGGCCCTTCTTGATGTTAAGGGGCTTGCCCTGCTTTGCGGCATTGCGGATGAAGTTCGTCTGGCGGCAGAGGAACGCGGGCGTCTGGATCACGTCCACGACCGTGGCCACCTCGGCGAGCGGCGTGTCCTCGTGCACGTCGGTCAGCACCGGCACGCCGATCTTCTGTTTCACCCTTGCGAGAATCTTCAAGCCTTCGTCCATGCCGGGGCCCCGATAGCTTCGGCCCGAGCTGCGGTTCGCCTTGTCGAACGAACCCTTGAAGATGTAGGGCATGTGGAGCCTGGCGGTATGCTCCTTCAACCGCCCCGCCACGTCCATGCACAGCTGCTCGCTCTCCAGGGTATCGGGGCCTGCAATGAGGAACAGCGGCCGGTCGAGGCCGACCTCGAAACCGCAGAGCTTCACGCTGCGACCACTGACAGCGTGCCGCCCGGCCGCTTGGCATTCGCCCGGTACTTGATGGCCGCGTTCACGAAAGCCTTGAACAGCGGATGGCCCTTGCGCGGCGTGGAGGCGAACTCGGGATGGAACTGGACGCCGAAGAAGAAGGGGTGGCCCGGCAGCTCCATCATCTCCGGCAGGCTCTCGCTCGGCGTGCGCGCCGAGACCCGGTAGCCCCTGGCCTCGAGCTGCGGCACGTAGATGTTGTTGACTTCGTAGCGGTGGCGATGCCGTTCATTGACTTCCGCCCCGTAAATCGAGAAAGCCAGGGAATCCTTTTCCACCGGACACTTCTGCGCGCCGAGCCGCATCGTCCCGCCCAGCCCGGAGGCTTCGCTGCGGCGCTCGATGCGCCCGGTGCGGTCGAGCCACTCGGTGATGAGCGCCACCACCGGGTGCGGCGTATCCGGGTCGAACTCGGTGCTGTTGGCCCCCGCCAGCCCGCAGACGTTGCGCGCGAACTCGATGGTGGCGAGCTGCATGCCGAGGCAGATGCCGAGGTAGGGCACGCCCTTCTCGCGCGCATAGCGTATCGCGCTCATCTTGCCCTCGGTGCCGCGCTTGCCGAACCCGCCCGGCACCAGGATCGCGTCCATCTTCTCCAGCTCGCCGATGCCGCTGCGCTCCAGCTCCTCGGAATCGAAGTAGTGGATCCTCACCCGGCTGCGCGTGTGGATGCCGGCGTGCGCCAGCGCCTCGTTGAGCGACTTGTACGAGTCCTGCAGGTCGACGTACTTGCCGACGAACGCGACGTCGACCTCGTGCTCGGGGTGCTCCAGGGCGTCCACCAGCTTCACCCAGGCGGACAGGTCGGCCGCGCGCGCCAGAATCTGCAACTTATGACACACAATTTCGTCGAGCATCTGCTCGTGCAGCATCATCGGGATCTTGTAGATCGAGTCGACGTTCCAGGCCGAGATCACCGCTTCCTTCTGCACGTTGCAGAACAGCGCGATCTTGCGCCGCTCGTCGTCGGGCAGCGGCCGGTCGGTGCGGCACAGCACGACGTCGGCCGAGATGCCGATCTCGCGCAGCTCCTTCACCGAGTGCTGCGTCGGCTTGGTCTTGATCTCGCCCGCCGAGGCGATGTACGGCACCAGCGTCAGGTGGATGTAGCACACATTGCTGCGGCCCAGCTCGAGGCCCATCTGCCGGATCGCCTCCAGGAACGGCAGCGATTCGATGTCGCCCACCGTGCCGCCGATCTCGACGATGGCGACCTGCGCATCGCCCGCGCCGCGGCGGATGAAATGCTTGACCTCGTCGGTAATATGCGGGATGACCTGGACGGTGCCGCCGAGGTAGTCGCCCCGGCGCTCCTTCTTGATCACGCTCTCGTAGATCTGGCCGGTGGTGAAATTGTTGCGCTTGGACATCTTGGCGTGCAGGAAGCGCTCGTAG